>CAZWKK010000116.1:0-6427 GCA_964634855.1 uncultured Anaerolinea sp. | reverse complement strand
CCGGCCAGGATCTCAAAGGCGCCGGGTTCGACCACGGGGGTGGCGTTGGCGTCAACGATCTGGAAGGACAGCCAGGGCAGTTCCACCTCGACGGTTTTACTTTCGCCGGGAGCGAGGGTGACGCGGGCAAAGCCTTTGAGCGATTTGTTGACCCAGGTGGCCGAGGTGACCACATCAGTGACATAGACCTGGACGATCTCGGTGCCGGCGCGCAACCCCGTATTCTTGACGTCCACCATAACCTTGAGGGACTCGCCCTGGCGCAGGGTGGGTGCGGAGAGGCGCAGGTTGCTGTAGGCGTACTGGGTATAGCTGAGGCCGTGGCCAAAGGGGAAGAGCGGCTCTTGAGTGAGATCGGCGTAACGGTCGCCGTGCTGACCGCGCACCTGGTTGTAGAAGATGGGCTGCTGGCCCACATGCACCGGGAAGGAGATGGTGACCTTGCCGGAGGGGTTGAGCATGCCAAAGAGGGCTTCTGCCAGGGCGCGACCGCCTTCCATGCCTGGGTTGAAGACTTCAATAATGGCGGCGGCGCGTTTGACGGAGGCGGGCAGGACCAGTGGCTTGCTGTTGACCAGCACCACGACCATGGGCTTGCCGGTCTTTTCAAGTGCATCGAGCAGGGCAATCTGGCCGCCTTGCAGTTCCAGGGTGGCAGTACTTTGTGTCTCGCCGACGAAATTGAGGTGATCTCCCACCACAGCCACGACTACATCGGCGGCCTGGGCGGTGCTGATGGCTGCGGGGATGCCGGAAAGGTCATCTGAAATGATCGAGCAGCCAGGCTCGTAGCTGACGCGCATGGTTTTGGGGGCGACGAGGCGAATGCCATCGAGGATGGTAGTGGTCTTCTCGCGCGGCTGCTTGCCGGCCTCGGGGGGATGCTGAGAGGAGCCCAGCGACCAATCACCCAGTTGCTGCAGGTCATCATCGGCGTTGGGGCCGATGACGGCGACGGCATTGATCTTAGCGGGGTCAAGCGGGAGCAAACCGTTATTTTGCATCAGCACCAGCGATTGGCGGGCCATCTCCAAATTGACGGCGCGGTGATCCTGGCGCTGCATTTCAAAAGCGGCCTTTTCCAGATCGGCAGCACGGGGGTCTTCAAAGAGGCCCATGCGGAATTTGAGCGCCAAAAAGCGGGCCACGGGAGCATCGATCTCAGATTCCATTAGCATGCCAGAGCGGACGGCCTCAATGGCGCCCTCAAAGAACTCGGGGGTGGTCATCATAATATCATTGCCGGCGCGCAGGGCCACGGTGGCGGCCTCGGCGTAATTGGCGCAAACGCGTTGAGATTTGACCAGTGCGCCTACGTTGTCCCAGTCGGTGACCACCACGCCCTTGAAGCCCCATTCACCTTTGAGCACCTCAGAGAGAAGCCAGTGGTTGCGGGTGGAGGGCAGGCCATCAATGGACTGATAGCCGGTCATAAAGGTCATGGCGCCAGCCTCAACGGCACGCTGGAAGGGGGGCAAGAAGTAACTGCGCAACTTGCGCCGCGAAAGATCAGCTTCAGAGGAATCGCGGCCGCCCTGGGTTTCTGAGTAGCCGGCGTAATGCTTGGCGGTGGCCAGAATGGCGCTGCGGTCCATCAATCCTTTGCCCTGATAGCCGCGGATGAGAGCGGCAGCGAACTCACCGATGAGATACGGGTCCTCGCCAAAGGTCTCATCCACACGGCCCCAGCGCAGATCGCGGGGCAGGCAGAGCACGGGCGAGAAGGTCCAGTGGATGCCGGTGGGCACCACCTCTTCTGCGGTGACGCGCCCGACGCGTTCCAACAGCTCCGGGTTCCAGGCGCAGGCCATGGCCAACTGGCTGGGGAAGATGTTGGCGCCCTTCCAGAAGGAATGGCCGTGAATGGCGTCCTCACCTATGAGCAGCGGAATGCCAAGGCGGTTCTCGGCGGCCATACGCATGGCCTTGCGGCCTTTCTCGCCGGAAATGTGCAGAATGGAGCCGGGGAAGCGGGTCTTGATAAAGGAAAGGTCATCAGGCCGGGCATCCAACATCATCAGTTGGCCCACCTTTTCTTCCAGGGTCATACGTCCGAGCAAATCGGCCACGCGCGCTTCAACACTCAGCGCGGGGTTCAAGTAAGCAGGTTTTGTTTCTGGCATGGATCACTCCCAAAGAAAGATCATTGCAGAGGCGAAAAAAAACGCCTGATTTTGCCGCTAATTTTACTATGTAAAATTAGTTCAGGGGGAGAACTGCGGTATCCAGATCCGCTTCCACCTGTTTGGGCAAGCGCTCATTGAAGCGGCGCAGCAAAAGCAGAGCGCCGGCGCAGAGGAGGAACTCGGAGATAGCCTCAGAGATCCAGAGCCCATTGAGCGAGAACAGTTTTCCGGCCAGCAATAGCACCGGCAACTTGATCAGCAAGATGCCCCCCAAAGTGATGAGGAATGCCTGTTTGGCTTCTCCGGCTGATTGGAAATAAGCAGCCACCATCATGGAGATGCCAGCAAAGGGGCTAGCCAGCGCGAAGAGCCGCAGAGCTGGCAGGCCAGATTGAATGATAGTTGGTTCTTTGGAGAGCAAACTGAGCAAAGGCTGGGGAAAAACCTGGCAAATGATCAGCATGAGCAGACCATAAACGACCGAAATGCCAATGGAATACCAAATGGTCTTGCGCACCCGGTCAAATTTGCGCTGCCCAAAATTGAACCCCACAATCGGCTGCATGCCCTGCATCAAGCCTGTCTGCGGCGTGTTGAGGCTGCTGTACAGGCGGCTGACGATGGCAAAGACCCCGAGGGCGGCATCACCGCCCATGACCTTGAGCAAATTGTTCATGACGATGACCACGATGCCTGAACTGAGGCTTTTTATGAACGAAGGGATGCCGACGAGTACGATCTCGCCAATAAGCTTCCAATCGGGGATGAAATAGGCAGTTTTGATCTCATAAGAGCGATTTGGGCGAAAGAAGAAGAAGTAAAGCCCCATGCCAGCGGAAATGGCTTGCCCGCTCACTGTAGCGAGAGCAGCCCCACTGACGCCCATGTGCAGCACCATAATGAACAGCCAGCAGAGAAAGATGTTGGTAAGCACTGGGATGATCCACATGATGGTGGAATAGCGCACATTGCCATCCGCACGGACAATGGTGGAGTAGCCGGTGCTGGTAATGGCACCAAGGAAGATAATGCGTCCATAGGTGATGGCATAAGGGGCGATGGTATCGGTGGCGCCGAGCAGGTAAACCAGCGGTTTGATGAAGATCGCCCCAAAAAAGGTGATGAGCAGGGCTGCGGTCCAGAAAATGAGGAAGGTGTTGGCCACAGCGCGGGAGGCACGGGCAGGGTTCTTCTCGCCCAGCGAGCGCGAGACCACAGAGGCTCCGCCGGCACCGACCGTTGTGGCCACCCCACCCAGGGCGATGAGCACAGGCGAAATGATGGACGCCCCTGCCGCCGCCATGGAGTTGATGCCCACCGAGAGGAAGTACGTATCGGTGACGCTGAAGATGGCATAGACGAGCAAGGCCAGTGTGGTCTGAGAAGACATCTCCCAGATCAACTTGGTCAGCTTCTCACTGCCAAGGCGGTCAACTTTCGCTGAAGAGCCCATTAAGCCTGATTTTCCCTTAACCAGGTAACGGATTGGAGGATCATGGCCTTGCCCATGTTGCTCACTTCCTGGGTGTCATAATGGCGGTAATAATCTTCGGTCTTCATTACCAGGGCCAGGTGAAGTGTGTAAAGGTGGTTGCGCACATCTTCGGCGTGGGTGAAACTCACCTTACCGTAACTGCGCAGGGCATCTGTAACGCCGCCCCAGGCCAGGGCGCGAAATTGGGCTTCCATCAGCGGATCAGCCCAGAGAACCCGCTCAAAATCGAGGATGCCGGTAATGTGGCCGTCTTCGACAAAGAAATTGGGGTCCCAGGCATCCCAGTGAACCATACACGGTGTGGTGACTTCATCCAGAACAGCTGCATTTTCACGAATAACGCTTCGCAGTTCCTCAACAGAATAGGGATACTCTGCATTCTTCTTCACCCCATCATCGAGAACCGAATCACAGATCTTAATAAACGCTTCCTTCCAGGTGGCAGCACGCAGATCAGGATTGCCGTTGTAACCAAAATAGCTGCCAGTGTAAGAATTGATCTCACGGATGATGGCGCCGATCTCACTTTCGATCTGGGAAACGGTGGCAGAAGGGAGCTGCTTTTTTACATGTTCGTAGTTTTGCCCACGCAATTTTTCCATAAAGAAGTAATTGGAATCACAAAGATCGCGTTTGTCATCATAGGCATAGATCTCTGGCACAGGAATACCGGGGTTCTGCGCTGCCTGGCGCATGGAGCTGACCTCGGTGGTCATGATGTCTTTTTCATAGGTGAGTATCTCAGCGTTAGGCGGAGGGGCGATCTTGAGGATCACATCGCGGCCATCAGAAAGGCGGATGTTATAAGCCACATTGAACCAGCCTTCCTTCAGTTCGGTGATGGCCTCATCACCTTCGGCCAGAGTAAAGCCAGGGAAGGCCCTTTCGACCATTTTTTGCAGTTCAGCACGTGTTTTGCGGTTTTTGGTTTTGCTTTCCATTCCAACTCTCCGTTTAAGAAATAGATTTGAGCCGAGCGTTGTCAAAATTTGCAGATACTGGGGAAGATGCCTGATCTTCTTGATGAACTTCATGGAGGGACCTCATAGAAAGAGGATTTTCCTCTTGCAGAGGAACGGAATGGTTGACCTTCTTTAGCTTCTTAACCATTGGCAGCAAAAAGCTGGCAGGTTCGGGACGTTGATGCTGGCTTAGCCGGTCTTCCTCGATAACAAGTTTTCGTTGATTGGCCAACATCAAGTTGATCAGGGATATCTGTTCCATTTATACTCCTTTTTGCAATCGATTGCAATAAGTTGCAAAAAAAATCAGGCAGAACGGCGCACTACAAGTTCCACCGCGGTGGTGACGTGGGTGATGGCGCCGGTGCGAATATGTTCGATCAGGTTCATGGCCAATAGCTTCCCCGCCTGATTAATGTTCTGGCGTACGGTGGTGAGGGGAAGATTGTTGAAGGCGGCGATGGGCAGATCATCATAACCCACCACGGCTACATCTTCCGGCACCTGCCGGCCAGCAGCCTGCAGCGTGTGGATGGCATTGATGGCCATCAGGTCACTGTTTACAAATACGGCATCCAGGTCGGGCGCCTGATTGAGCAAGCGCTGCATGGCAATATCGCCTGAGAGGAACGAATAATCACCAAAGGCGATCAGCGCCGGGTCTATCTCTCGGCCGGCTGCCTGGAGGACCTGTTTGTAGCCGGTCAGGCGATCTTGGACCGTGCGCTCGTTCTCAGGCCCGCCCAGAAAGGCAATGCGCTTGTGGCCAGTGCGCAGCAGGTGACGGGTGGCCTGCAGCCCGCCAAAGATGTTATCACCACTAACGGAGCAGTAGTCGTAGCCGGGTAAAGGCATGCCCCAGACGATGAAGGCCGCCTTGAGGCTGACCAGCGTTTTGATGGTTTCGGCAAAGGTGTTGGAAGCCAGCAGAATGAAGCCGTCCACCCGGCCGCTCTCCAGGTAGGAGCGCGCCCAGGTATCATCCGCGGGGTCGGCATGGACGATCAGTAGATCGTAGCCCAGAGTATGCAGCCCGTTGCCAATACCGCCGAGGATCTCCATACCGAAGAGGTCTTCAGCAGAGAGAAAATTGGGGTAGTAGTTGGGGGCCACAAAGGCGATGGTGCGGCTCTCGCGCAGACGCAAGTTTCTGGCAGAGATGTTTAGGCGGAAATTGTGCGCGTGGGCGATGGCCTGAATGCGGTCTTTGGTCTCGCTGTTCAGCAGGGGAGAATCATTGAGCGCGCGCGAGACCGTAGATTTGGAAACTCCGGCCAGGCGGGCGATATCATCGAGGGTGAGGGATGAGGACTGTTTGTTCATAGGGTTATGCTTTGCAATCGATTGCATTATAGCATGGGGAGAGGGAGAAAAGCAAGGGGGGAATGCAGGGATCTGTGAGGACCAGGGATTTGTGATCAGGGACAGAGGGATCAGGGAGGAGCAGGAATTCGTGATCAGTGACTAGGAATTAGGAAAAAATGCCCTGATTGGAGTCAGGGCAATGAGCGGGAACGGTTAACTTTTAAGGAACTGCTGGTACTTCTGGCGAAACTTGGCGACCTTGGGTTGGATCACAATTGTGCAGTACCCCTGGCCAGGATGGTGGACAAAATACTCCTGGTGATAGTCTTCGGCGGGGAAGAAAGTGGTGAGGGGTTCCACCTGCGTGACGATGGGGGGATCTGACCACAGTCCGGCGGCGTTGAGCTCTTGGATCACAGCCGCGGCCTCAGCCTGTTGGGCGGGGGAGGTGGTGAAGATGGCCGAGCGGTACTGGGTGCCCACATCCGCGCCCTGACGGTTGAGGGTGGTGGGGTCGTGAATGGTGAAGAAGATGTGCA
>CAZWKK010000115.1:5155-6461 GCA_964634855.1 uncultured Anaerolinea sp. | reverse complement strand
CGACATACTGAACACCTTAGGAAAAATAACCAATGGTCACTTTTCCGAGCGTGCTAGACATCAGAACACATACTTTGGTGTGCGCTGAGACTTTATTAAAAAAATCACAACCCCACGTTCAAACACAAGAGGAATAGTTTTACCAAGAGACTCGGCAAGAGTATCGTATTTGTTATAAGCAATTCGCGGTAAAGAAGAAGTGAGTTTAACAACATTAAAATCGTGTATAATTTTGTTTACTGTGCGTTCTGGAAATTTTTAAGAATCGGAACGCAAGACTCCAAACTGTAAAGGATAATGTGCATGCCCGCTCCCTTACTCGATGTGCAAGGGCTGGAAACGCAGTTCAGAACGCCGGAAGGCATAATCCATGCAGTCAACGGTGTCTCCTTTGGATTGAAAGAAGGAGAAACGCTGGGTGTTGTTGGAGAAAGCGGTTGTGGTAAGAGCGTTACCATGCTTTCAATGCTGCGGCTCGTTCCCATGCCCCCTGGAAAAATAGTTGCTGGTAAAGCATTCTTCCATGGTCAGGATTTGTTGGCTATGAACCAGGAAGAAATCCGCCAGGTGCGTGGTGCCCAGATCGCCATGGTTTTCCAGGACCCCATGACATCTTTGAATCCGGTCCTTACCATTGGAAAACAATTGGAAGAACCCCTTATGCTTCACAT
Source organism: uncultured Anaerolinea sp. (assembly GCA_964634855.1). Lineage (GTDB taxonomy): Bacteria > Chloroflexota > Anaerolineae > Anaerolineales > Anaerolineaceae > UBA6107. Next base: position 5,790 of record CAZWKK010000115.1, on the reverse strand, counting down.
GGGCATGGATAAAAAACAGGCCAAAAACCGCTCCATTGAATTGCTTGAAATGGTCGGTATTCCCCGGGCTGGCGAGCGGCTGAATGATTATCCCCACCAGTTCTCTGGCGGTATGCGCCAGCGTGTCATGATCGCCATGGCACTTTCTTGTAACCCCCAAATTTTGATCGCTGATGAACCTACCACCGCTCTTGATGTGACCATTCAGGCTCAGATCACTGACCTGGTAAAACGTCTGCGCGATGAACTCGGAATGGCCATTGTCTGGATCACCCACGATCTGGGTGTCATTGCTGGTCTGGCGCAGCGCGTCATTGTAATGTATGGTGGTTTTATTATTGAAGAAGCCCAGGTCAACGACCTGTATGCACATCCCACCCATCCTTACACCATTGGTTTGCTGGGCAGTCTGCCCCGTTTGGATAGCAAGACCAATGAAAAACTCTTCTCCATCGAAGGGTTCCCCCCTGTACTGTTTAATAAACCGACCGCATGCCCCTTTGCGCCCCGCTGCAAATGGGTAATGGATCGCTGCTGGAAAGAAAATCCGGCTTTGGAAGAAGTGGCTCCAGAGCACCGAGTTGCATGCTGGGTCGATACTAAAACCGGGAGTGCGCGCAAATGAGCGAGAAAAA
>CAZWKK010000115.1:0-5055 GCA_964634855.1 uncultured Anaerolinea sp. | reverse complement strand
TGGATCTGACCACCCTCAGCCATGAGGAAATGCGCAAAAAACGCCGCCACATGCAGATGATCTTCCAGGATCCGTATGCTTCATTGAATCCCCGTATGACCATCCGCGATATTGTTGGTGAACCTCTGACTGTACACAATATTGCCAAGGGTGCTGAAATTGATGAACGGGTTGCCCAGTTGTTGGACCTGGTGCGTTTGAACCCTGCTTTTGCCAGCCGCTACCCACACGAATTCTCTGGTGGACAACGTCAGCGTATTGGTATTGCCCGTGCATTAGCTTTGCAACCAGAACTCATCGTTTGTGATGAACCGATCTCGGCTTTGGATGTTTCCATTCAAGCCCAGGTCGTTAATCTGCTCGAAGAGCTGCAAGAGAAGTTCAATTTGACCTATCTCTTCATTGCTCATGACCTTTCCATGGTTCGCCACATTAGCGACCGGGTGGCCGTGATGTATTTGGGCGTGATCGTTGAGATCGCTGATCGCAACGAGTTATATGAGAAACCCTTACATCCCTATACCCAGGCTTTGCTCTCTGCGGTGCCTCTCCCCGATCCCAATAAAGAACGCAACAAGCGCATCATTCTTGAAGGGGATGTGCCTTCACCGGTGAACCCGCCCTCAGGGTGCCGTTTCCGCACCCGCTGCCCATTGGCTGACACGATCTGTGCCGAGTCACGACCGGAATTCCGGGAAGTGTCTCCAGACCACTTCGTTGCCTGCCACATGGTTAAATAGTGATCGATCAGGGAGTTGAGTGATCGCCAGGTTGCCATTTCACTCGATCATCCCTGCGTATCAGTAAAATCACCAACACTTTAGTAGAGGAGAAGAAAATGCGAAAACTGTTTGTGTTAGTAAGTCTGTTGATCGTTGCAAGCATGGCACTCAGTGCTTGCCAGACTGCTACTCCCGCTGCTACTGAAACCGTTGCTGCAACTGAAGCACCGACCGAAGTAGCTGCCACCGAAGAAGCAGTATCAAACCCGTACATTGGATCCGGTAAGTTGGATGGCAATGGTGTTCCCCCTGATTTCTTTGCTGATGTCCACATCCGCAAAGCCTTCAGCTATGCCTTCGACTGGGATACCTTCATTGCTGATGTATACAATGGCGAGGCTGTTCAGTCCATCGAACTTCCTATGCCTGGTATGCCCGGCTATGACGAGAATGCCCCCCACTATACCTTCGATCTTGACAAATCCGCCGAAGAGTTCAAACTGGCTGACCTCGATCATGACGGTATCGCCGCTGGCGACGAAACCGATGGCACCGATGTTTGGAATGTAGGCTTCCGCCTGCAGATGCTCTACAACACCGGCAATACCACCCGCCAGATCATGGCAGAGATCATCTCCAACAGCCTCGCCACCGTCAACGAAAAATTCCTCGTTGAGGTCCTTGGTCTGCCCTGGCCGACCTACCTGGCTGCCCAGCGCGCCCACAAAATCCCTGTGATGACCGCTGGTTGGTTGGAAGACATCCATGACCCGCACAACTGGTATCAGCCGTACACCACCGGTTCTTATGGTGGTCGTCAGAACATGCCGGATGATCTGAAAGCTCAGTTCAAAGCTCTTCTTGATCAGGGTGTTGCTGAAACCGATCCCGCCAAACGTGCCGAGATCTATTACAAATTGAATCAGTTGTACTATGATCTGGTTCCTGGTGTGCCCATCGATTTGGCTACCAGCCATGGTTTCGAACAGCGCTGGGTGACCGGCCGTGTTTTGAACCCCTTGTTCCCCGGTATGTTCTTCTACCCCATGAGCAAGACTGACGCTGCCAAAGATCCTAGCACCTTCGTATACGCCACCATCGGTGACATCGATACCTTCGATCCCGCCCTGGCTTACGATACCGCCTCTGGCGAAGTTATCCAGAACGTTTACGAAACCTTGATCTTCTACAAGGGCGAATCCACCAGTGAATTCGTTCCTCAGTTGGCAACCGAAGTTCCTTCCGTTGAAAACGGTGGCATCTCCGCTGATGGCAAGACCGTCACCTTCAAGATCCGCGAAGGCGTCAAATTCTCCAATGGCGATGCCCTCACCCCGTCTGCTGTTGCTTACTCTCTGCAGCGTGGTATGCTCCAGGGCGGAACCGCTTCACCCCAGTGGATGTACTACGAAGCCTTCTTCGGTGTAGGCACCGATGATGTCTCCCTGCTTGTCGATCCCGAGGGCAACCTCTATGACGACCGCGAGACCCTTGCCAAAGCCGATCCCGCTACCCTCGTAGCTGCCTGTGAAAAAGTGAAAGCCGCCGTCGTTGCTGATGATGCAGCAGGTACTGTCACTTTGAATCTTGCTCAGCCTTGGGCTCCTTTGATGGCCACCCTGACCCAGACTTGGGGTTCCGTAATGGATCCGAAGTGGGTTGCTGACAATGGTGGTTGGGATGGTTCCTGCGATACCTGGCAGAACTTCTATGCCATGCAGTCCGCTGACGATCCCTTCACCAGCATCGCTATGGGCACCGGCCCGTACGTTCTTGATCACCGTACTCCTGGTCAGGAAATCGTTTTGACTGCCAATCCTGATTACTGGCGCACCGAAGCTGCCTACGAAGGTGGCCCCTCTGGTGTTGCTAGCATCAAGACCGCTATCATCAAGATCATCCCCGAGTGGGGTACCCGCTTCAGCATGCTCCAGGCTGGCGATGCCGATATCGTGGATGTTCCTGTAGAGAACCGCTCTCAGGCTGACGCCCTCGTTGGCGAACGCTGCGAGTGGGATGCTGCAGCCAATACCTACGCTAAATGCGAAACCGTTGATGATGCCAAACCGTTGCGCTTGCGCATCGGCCGCCCTGGCAACACCCAGCAGGACGTCATCATCTACAACTTCAACATCCAGTAATTCTTTGTAACCGCCGCGGGGGTCTGGCAACAGACCCCCGCGAATTCCTGGTTTTATCTTGGGCATTGGCCTGGATCGCCAGAAACCAGATCCAGACTGATTCGGAAGACAAAACCGCGAGGAAGGAAAAATGACCACTTATATCATCCGACGTATACTCCTGGTACCATTGTTGTTGTTCGGAGTCACTATCCTGATCTTTGCCATGCTGCAATTCCTTGGCCCTGTGGAAAGATCGGCTTTGTATGTACGTGATATTCCCAAGAATGAAAATGCCATCAACGGTATTATCAAACAGTATGGCCTTGATAAACCTGCCTATGTCCAGTACTGGAACTGGTTGGTTGGTCATGTAGATACCGTTTCCGGCGAACGCCGCGGCGGCATCCTCTTTGGCAATTTTGGTTATTCCCGCACAGCCTCTGAACCTGTGATCCAACTGATCGCAGAACGGTTTCCGAATACGCTTGACCTCACCATTTGGGCAATCTTCCCGGTTTTGTCTGTTGGTATTTGGTTGGGTGTTCAGGCTGCAGTCCACCATAATGGATGGATCGATCAGGCAGCCCGCATCTTTAGTATTGTGGGTACTTCTTTCCCGACCTTTGTGTTTGGTTTGTTGATGCTTATGATCTTCTACGCATCTCTTAAGTGGTTCCCACCTGGTCGTGTTTCTGATGCGGCAAATATGATCGTCAACGGTCCTGATTTCAAACATTACACGCATTTGCTTTCTTTTGATGCTTTGTTGAACGGTCAGTTTGGTGTCTTTGTGGATGTGATCCGCCACATGTTCCTGCCCATTCTTACCCTCTCTTACATCAGTTGGGCTACCTTTGTCCGTGTTACGCGCTCTTCCATGCTTGAAACTCTACGTATGGAATATGTCACCACTGCCCGCGCCAAAGGTTTACCGGAGCATGATGTGATCAACAAACATGCCAAACCCAATGCCATGATCCCGGTGGTTACTCTGGCTGGTTTCCAGATCATTGGTTTATTGGGTGGTGTGGTCATTACCGAAACGGTATTCAACTACCCTGGCATTGGTTCTGCTGCAGCCAGTGCTGCCGCCCAGCTTGATGTTGTGACTGTTCTTGGCCTGGCTATCTTTAATGGCTTGATTCTGATCGTAGCGAACCTGGTCGTTGACGTGCTCTATGCCGTTGTCGATCCACGTGTTCGCTTGTCTTAGGAGGATCTTCAATGTCTGAAACTACCCCCAGCGGCGATAACAGCCTGTTGATAGATGCAGTTCCAGTGCGGAAGATCACCTGGTTGGAGCGCTTTTTAGGACCTGAAAACTACCGGATCGTAAAAGGGTTGATCAAAACCCCTGCTTCGATCATCGGGTTTATTTTGATCTTCATGTTCATTCTGATCGCTGCCTTTGCTCCCCTGATCGCACCGCCTGTTACTCCGAATGATCCTTTCAAGATGCCTCGCGATGGTTTTAGCTCTACGCCAAAACCCATGGGCTCTGTTTGGAAATCGAACAAACCCAAGGTTGTGCCTGGTTGGTACAAGCTGGTAACGGGTAAAGACGAGTGGACCCATATTTTAGGAACCTCACAGGGCCAATATGATGTCTTCTACGGTATTATTTGGGGTACCCGAACAGCTTTCAAAACTGGGTTCATTGTGGTTGCTCTTACCTTCCTCTTGGGTGTGATCATCGGTTCCGTTTCTGCTTACTACGGCGGCGTTGTGGATAACATCATCATGCGTTTGGTGGATGTGTTCATGACCCTGCCATACATTTTGGCCGCCCTCATCCTCTCTGCAGTGCTTTCACCCAAGATTGGACGGAGTATTTGGCCACCGATCATCGCCCTGGTGGCGTTTGGTTGGATGGGTTACTCGCGTATCATCCGTGGCGACATTCTCTCCATTAAAGAGCGCGATTACATCATGGCAGCACGGGTAATCGGTGTTAAAGACAGCCGCATCCTCTTCCGCCATATCGTTCCGAATGCCATTTTCCCGACCATGGTGTTGGCTTCACTGGGTATTGGTGATGTCGTCCTCTCCTTTGCAGCCCTTTCCTTCCTGGGTATTGGTACCCCGGTGGGTTATGCCGACTGGGGACAGGTTCTCTCCTTTGCTCGTAACTGGATCACTGAGCTCCGCCCCCCCCGCCCCCCCCCCCCCCCGCCCCCCCCCCCCCCCCCCCCCCCCCCCCCCCCCCCCCC
>CAZWKK010000114.1:0-6469 GCA_964634855.1 uncultured Anaerolinea sp. | reverse complement strand
TCCATAACATATTCTGTCGTAGTCTACGCCTCTGACGCCCCGCCTCTTCATTCCACCCTTCATCCCTTAATTATAATTTCCTCCCTCAAATCCACATAACAAAAAGCCATCCCAATTTTTCGGGATGGCTTTCGTGTCTTCAACGCTCTACAAAAACTTTTCTGCGTAGTGGCAGGCCACGGTGTGACCAGGTCGCAGCTCGCGCATTTCTGGCACTTCTTTGGAGCAGATCTCCTGGGCCAGCGGGCAGCGCGGATGGAAACGGCAGCCGCTGGGCGGATGGATGGGGTTGGGGATCTCGCCTTCTGGCATGCGCTCTTTGCGCCGTTTGCGCGGGTCTGGCACGGGCACGGCGGCCAGCAGCGCCTGGGTGTACGGGTGCAGCGGATGTGTGTACACTTCGGCCAGGTCGCCCATCTCACACATCTTGCCCAGGTACAGAATACCAATGCGGTCGCAGATGTACTTGGCGGTGGCCAGATCGTGGGTGATGAAGAGGTAGGTCAGGTTGAACTCTTTCTTCATCTTCATCATCAGGTCCAGCAAAATGGAGCGCACCGAAACATCGGCCATGGCGATGGGTTCATCGGCCACCACCAGCTCAGGGTGCGTGACCAATGCGCGCGCCAGCACCACCCGTTGACGTTGCCCGCCCGAGATCTGGTGCGGGAAGAGATCGTAGAAGGCTTCAGGTGGGTTCATGCCCACAGCGCGGAACATGGCCAGCACGTGCTCGCGGCGTTCATCTGCGCTCAGTTCCGGCATGTGGATCTGCGCCGGGTGATCGATGGCCTGCCCCAGCGACATGCGCGGGTTCAAAGAGGCCAGCGGATCCTGGAAGACAAGCTGCATTCTGGAGCGCAGTTTGCGCATGTCTTCCTCATTAAGGCTGTGCAGGTCCACGCCGTCAAAGGTGATCTTGCCGGAGGTCAGCTCGTACAGGCGCAGCACCAATCGGCCGATGGTCGATTTGCCGGAGCCGCTCTCGCCCGCCAGGCCAAAGACCTCGCCGCGGCGAATGGTGAAGCTCACATCATCCACGGCCTTCACCGATGGGATCTGCCCCTTGTTCAAGATGGAAGCGATGAGGCCGGTCTGCACCGGGAAGTACTTGGTCAGGTGTTCAATGCGCACCAGGTCTTGCCCAGAGGCGTGGAATTCAGCTTTATTTTCGGTCATGCCAGACCTCCCTTTTTGGCGGCGCCTTCCGGCTCATACAGCCAGCAGGAGGCCATCTGCTCCCCCTGAACGGCTTTGAACACCGGTTCCTGGCTGACGCAGATATCCATGGCGCGTGGGCAGCGCGGATGGAAGCGGCAGCCTTTGGGAGGATGCAGCAAACTGGGGGGTTCTCCGCCCATTTTGTAAAGTTCCGAGCCATCGATATCGATGTTGGGAACGGAATCGAGCAAGCCTTTGGTGTAGGGGTGCTTGGGGGCCAGGAAGACCTCGTCCACGCTGCCCACTTCGGCCATCTTGGCCGCATACATCACGGCCACGCGGTCGCAGGCTTCTGCCACCACACCAATGTTGTGGGTGATGAGCAAAATGGTCAGGCCAAATTCTTTTTGCAGCTCTTTGAGCAGGTCCAGGAACTTGGCTTCCACGATCACATCCAGCGATGTGGTCGGCTCATCTGCGATCACCAGCTTGGCCCGCAGGGCCAAGGCCAGTGAGATCATCACACGCTGGCGCATACCGCCAGACATCTGATGCGGGTACTCTTTGAGGCGGGCGCGCTGAATGCCCAGGCGCTCGGCCAATTCTTCGGCACGCTTCTGCGCGGCTTCTTTGCTCACGCCGGGTTCGTGCGTCTGGATGGTTTCCACCAGGTGGTCCATAATGCTCTGCACCGGGTTGAGCGAGGTCATGGGGTCCTGAAAGACCATGCCGATCTCGGCACCGCGGATGGCGGGCATTTCTTTGAGGGGCACCTTCATCAGGTCGCGGCCGTCAAAGAGCAGCTCCCCCTGGCTGATGCTCGCCGGGCCGTCGTGCAGGCGCAGCAAAGCTTTGCCCAGGGTCGATTTTCCGCAGCCCGATTCCCCCACCAGGCCCAGGATCTCTCCGCGGCGGATATCCAGCGAGACGTTATCTACAGCGTGGACGATACCGGCGCGGGTCTTGTAATCGACCGTCAGGTTTCGAACGGAATAAAGGATATCGTCAGCCATTAGCGGTCCCTCAGTTTCGGGTTGAAGATCTCAGTGAGGCCTTCACCCATCAATGTGAACGAAAGTACAACCAGCAAGATAGCCAAACCCGGGAAGGTGATCATCCACGGGGCGGTCTGGATAAAGCGCTGGCCGCGGGCCAGATCGATGCCCCAGTCGGCGATGGTGGGCGGCAAACCCAGCCCGAGGAAGGAGAGCCCTGCCCCGGTAAGGATGGCATCTGCCACGTTGACCGAGAAGATGATGGCCACCGAGGGGATGACGTTGGGGAAAACGTACCGCCACAAGATCTCCCAGCGGCGCGCGCCGATGCTGCGGGCCGCTTCTACGTACACCTCTTCCTTTACGGTGAGCGTCTGACCGCGCACAATGCGGTAGTAGGTGGGGATGTACAGCACCGCAATAGCAATGATGATGTTCAATATGCTCGGTCCCAGCACGGCCGCAATGGCGATGGCCAGGATCAGGCCAGGGAACGAGTACAGGCTGTCCATCACCAGGCTCAGCAGGCGGTCAAAAGCGCCGCCCACGAAACCAGCCAGCAAGCCCAACGGCACGCCCAACAACAGGGAGAGCAGCGAGGAGCTGAAGCCGATGATGAGGGCGATACGCGTACCCCACAACAGGCGGCTAAAGACGTCTTGCCCAATGTCGTTGGTACCCATGGTAAAGCTGCCGGCAGATTCACCTGTGAGGGAGTTGCCCTCGCGCAGGGTGGGGAATTGTTCGGCCACGCCCACGAACTCGGTGGACTCCACCACGGCAGCCGCGGCTTTACCATCGGCCACTGCCTGCAGCGCCAGCTCCAAAGTATCAAAGCGGCTGATGCGCGGGCGCAGGCGCAACCCAGAACCGTTGGCGCTCACTTCGCTATCCACGGCCTGGGCCTGAGTGTTCAGGTCACCGGCAGTAGAAGAACCGGTCACCACTGCGATCACAGGGCGGGAGCCATCTGCCACCGCCAGGTCTTTGAGGTCATTGACGGCTGAATCAGCGGGAACCACCAGCACCGAAAGGGCGGCCGGTTGGTTGGGGGCCAAAAAGCGCGGACCCACCAGTTCATCGGGCGAATAGGGGGCAAACAACCCGGGGAAAAGTGCAATAATAATGAAGGCCAGTACCATCACGCCGGAAATGGCCACAAACCACCAGTCAGCTCCGTACCATTTGCGCCCCATTAAGAGACGGCGCACAAAGCCAACTTTTTTGAGTTCCACCTCCCAGGAGGTTCCTTCGGGAGGGGTATTTTGCTGAACGTTGTTCTGTTCTTCCATATTAATACCTCACGCGCGGATCCACCAAAGAGTAGATCACATCTACAGCCAGACTGATGACGGCCACCAGCATGGCAAACACGGTGATGACGCTTTGCACCGCCGTGTAATCACGGGCAGAGATACGCTCCACCAAATAACTGCCCATGCCCGGCCAGGAGAACACCGATTCGGTCAGCACAGCGCCGGCCAGCAAAATGGCCACCTGCAAACCGAACAGGGTGATCACCGGGATGAGGGCGTTGTTCAGCGAATGACCGTAAGTGAGCGCCCGCTCTCCGATGCCGCGAGCCCGCGCCGCCGAGATGTAATCGGCCTGCATGGTCTCGATGACATTGGCCCGGGTGATACGCACAAACAGGCCGGATTGCACCAACCCCAGCGTCACGGTGGGCAAGACCAGATGCTGCAGCACTGAAAGGAAGGCTGGCCAGTTGGCGCTGAGGAGTGAATCAATGAAATAGATGTTCGTATGCGTCGTTAAAGAAGTCTGGATCACCGGGTCAATACGCCCGGAGATGGGCAACCAGCCAAGCTTGACCCCAAAGAGTAATTGTAAGAGCAAGCCCAGCCAGAAAATTGGCAACGAATAGATAACCACAGCATAAATGCGGAAGGCGTAGTCGGTCACTTTTTTGCGCTTGGAAGCCGCCAAAGTGCCGCCGTAAATACCAATAAGCAGTGCCAGGATGGACGCAGGGAGAACCAGTTCCAGCGTCGCGGGGAACCTTTCGCTCATCTCGTTGATGATGGGACGGTGAGCGCCGACCAGGGAGTTACCAAAATTGAATGTGACCATCTGCCACAGGTAACGCCCGTATTGAACAAACAAAGGATCATTAAGGCCAAGTTGCTGCCGGATGTTGGCGATCATTTCAGGTGTGCCTTTTGGCCCCATTGCCGATGAAACCGGGTCGCCGGGTAGCACACGCAAGATAAAGAAAACCAGTGTCCCCAAGATAAAAACCATTGGTATGGTCAGGACAATGCGCGTCAGAATATAACGTCGCAAGCCCATTGAGCCACGGATAAACACAATGGCCAGCAACACTAGAGCCGGAATGCCAATGATCAAAGCAATTAATGCGATAGGAGACATGTCATATCCCAATAGATAGGCTAAATGGGGCGGGAGTGATCCCGCCCCATTTTCATTGGTTTGGTACGGTAAGACTATTGACCTTTGGTCAGCAAAGCATAAGTGAAGAACACGTTCGGGCCAATGTTCAAAGTCTCAGGGGTGGCCAGGGATGCGTCACCGGAGATGTTGTTTCTGTACACAACGTGCTCGGCCTGGAAGAACAAGGGGATGTTCGGGACGAGGTCAGCATACAGATCCTGTGCCTGTTTGTACTCATCGGCACGTTTGGTCTCATCGAGCTCAACATCAGCCTGCTGCAGGAGGGCGACCAACTGTTTGGCTTCATCGTTGATACCCACACCTACGGGGTTGCCTTCGGTGGTGGTGGCCAGGTTGTTACCCATACCACTGTTGTACACGAATGGATCCAGGTAGTTGGAGGTATCGGGGTAGTCAAAGAACCAGCCCATGACACCCACGTTGTAAGATTCGCCGCCGGTCAGGGCAGGAATATAGGTGGACCATTCCTGAGCCTGCAGGGTAACCTTCATAGCGCCAGTGGCTTCGAGCTGTTTCTGGATGACCTGCATCCAGGCAGCGGTGGAAGCACCATAGTGCTCGGGCGGGTACCACAGGGTCAGCTCAAGCGGGGCAGCTTCGGTGTAACCAGAGGCAGCCAGGAAAGCCTTGGCAGCTTCGAGGTCGGGGGAAGCATACTTGGTGTCAAAAGCTTCAGTGGCGCCAAAGAAACCAGGGGGAACCATTGAGTACAGGGGTTCGGCTTTGCCACCATAGACGGTGTCAACGATCTCGTTGCGGTCAATTGCGGAGGCAATGGCTTTAACAACGTTCGGGTCATTGGTGGGGGCTTTGGTGAGGTTGAGGGTGAGGAAGCGGATGGAACCACCAGGGACGGTACCGATCTTCAGGCCGTCAACTTTTTCAAGCTCGGTGATCTGATCGGTGCTGAGCATACGCCAGGCGATATCTACTTCACCGCTCTGAACTGCAAGGGCCAGGGTGTTGGCGTCAGAGTAGAAGCGGGTGATGACCTGTTTCACTTTGGCGGGATACGGGCCGGTGTAGTAGGGGTTCGGTTCCATTACCAACTGTTCGTCAGCATTGAACTGAGAGATGTACCAGGCGCCGGTGCCATAGACAGGGGCGGTGGGGAACAGGTTGCAGGCATCAGCCGCGAAGGTCTTGGGGTCTGCATAAACGAACGGTGCAGTGGCAAGAATGCTGCGGAAGTAAGCAACGGGGGTGGTCAATACGAAGACAACGGTCTTGTCATCAGGAGCGGTAATGCTCTTAATGTAAGGCACGGCCAGGGTATCGGCTACATCGTTCGGGCAGCTGGGGCCGATGGTGAGCAAGCGGTTCAACTGGGCAACATAGGTTGTGGCTGTCACATCAGTGCCATCACCATTCTTGATGCCGTCTTTCAGCGTGAAGGTGTAGGTCAAACCATCTTCAGAGACGGTGCCCATGTCAGTGGCCAGATCAGGGACCAACTCGGTGGTACCGGGGGTCCAGGTCACCAGACCATCGCTGATGTTCTTGAGCACTTCCCAGTCGTGGGTAGCGTAAGCATCAGCAGGGTCCAGGCTTGCGATCTTATCGGTGGTACCGATGATGATCACATCCGGGTTGGAAGCCGGGGTAGTGGCAGCTTCGGTGGGAGCTTCAGTGGCGGCGGCTTCAGTCGGCGCTTCTGTAGCAGCGGGTGTCGCAGTTGCACACGCAGCGAGGAGCATGCTGGCGAGCAGGAGCAATGACACAAGTACAAAAATCGGTTTTGCTTTCATTTTCTTCTCCTTATAAGGTTTAGGGTCTTCCGTCGGTGCGTAGCCCATTAATATGATGATTGCTCAAAAAAAAGTTTATAAAAAACAAATACAGAAAGGGGGTGTCCTTTCCGTCCCAATAAGAATTTATAA
>CAZWKK010000113.1:3433-6534 GCA_964634855.1 uncultured Anaerolinea sp. | reverse complement strand
TTGCTCAGTAGGGGGCGTCTCAAGAGGCCATATATCTACTTGCGCCTCTTTTTCAAGAAGCGCAAGGGCAGGTTGCTGAATTTTTCGGCTGATGAAAAACTTATTCATCTTTGCAGCCGGCGTAACGGGCTTTGACAGAAGGAATCAGGTATTCGTTAAAGGCTCGATCTTCATCATAGTCAGGGCTCCAACCCCAATCGCGTGAAGCGGCAGAATCATCTACGTCAGCAGGCCAGGTGTCCACAATGTTCTGTCGGGCGGGATGGGGTTCAAAGGTCACAACGGCTTTGGGGAATGCTTTCTTGATGCGTTCGTAGAATTCCATGGCAGTCGGGCTGAAGCTGGTAACGTTGTAGACCAACTGGGAGAGCTTTTCCTGCGGGGCCATTTCGAGCATGAGCAATGATTTGATGGCATCCGGCATCACCATAAAAGGCAAGCGGGCATCTGGGCGCACAAAACAGGCATAGGGAACGCCCTGGGCGGCTGCATGCAGCATTTCAGGGCCGTAATCACTGGTGCCACCTGAAGGAATGGTCACAGAACTGATAAGGCCGGGGAAGCGCAAGCATCTGAAATCGACGTTCATGCGAGAATGGTCAGCGGCCAACTGGCGGTAATGATAGGTATAGTAACGGCCCAGTTGCTCGCAATAAAGTTTGTTGCAGCCGTACATAGTGGTGGGTTTCAACCACTCATCTTCACGAACTTTCCCAATGCGATTCTTGGTTTCCAAATTGGGAATGCCATATGCGGCGATGGAACTGGGATAAATGAACTTGACAGGCCGGCCCTGCCAGGAGGATTGTTCTACAGCCAGACGGAGCAAATTGAGTGTGCCCTCCACGTTGATACGGTGGGCGGTTTCCGGGTTGTATTCAGCCTTAGTGGAGAGGATGGAAGCCAGGTGGAAGATGGTGCGGATCTCGTATTCAGCCACCAGACGGCCCAGAAGCATGTTATCCAAAATATCGCCCTGAATAAAATGCTCACAATTTGGGCGCAGGCTTTCATCCAGAGGCATCACGTCCATAGCAATGATGCTAATGTTCTTTTTACTACCAAGGTGCGCGATGAGTCCGTGCCCAATTTCACCATTGGCGCCAGTGATCAAGACAACTTCTTTACGCATAAGGATCTCCGTTTTAAAAGAATAAGAAAATTGCAATAAAAAAGGTTCTGGATATGCCAGAACCTTTTCATTTTGAAGGTGGAAAAATGGTAGTGATGCGTGTAATAGTAGTAGCCACGATAGTTGTGGCAAGATTAAAAGTGAAGGTAATAATCGGTGCTAAATCAGATGTGCGCATGTTGAGTCGTTTTTGACAAAATTGGTTTATCCGACACCGAAATTATAACCGATACTTTAGAGGGGACTCAATGGGAAGAATGTCATTTCATTTCTGTTAGGTCAATGAACTTCAGGATCTGATCAGTGACCTCCTGAGGAGTAAGCTGGTTGGTATCGATCACCAAATTGGCATGCTCACGTGCATGACGCAGACGGTAAAGCTGCTCTTCATATTCTGCCACTGTCCAGTTGAGCTTTCTTCGCGCCAACGTATTGGCGTAAGAGACCTCCAAAAAGATCAAAATATCCGGTCGGGTGAGGCGCTGCCACATATCCGGTACATAAGAATGTTCTTGGGCGATGTGCCGGCAATTCACGCCGAAATTTTGCAGCTCTTTACTGAGTGTACTTTTGCCAGACGCGCAAACCCCCACGAGGCCGATAAGCGGTGGGCGATTTTGTCCTGGCATGAAGGTTTCCTCTATATGTAAATGGGAGGAACAGGCAAATGAACGGTCATACGGCGGATCTGATCCGATTCGGCAGAAGTGGTGCGCAAGACGACCACAGACATATCATCAGCGGGGCGGTTCTGGTCAAGCCGAATGGCGCGGGCGAGGATGGTATCTGCGATCATCTGCGGGGAGGGATTTTCGTCTTCCAGCATGGCATTCAGCAGGGTACAAATATCAAAAGAGTCGCCGGTACGATCTCCTGCTGTATGGATGCCGTCGGTGTAGATCACCACAGTGATATCCGCTTCCAGGGGAAACTCAGTGATGGAAGGGCGAATATTCCGCGATGTGCCGATGGCCACGCTATCACCGCCGATGCATTCTACTTTCTCTTTACGGGCGATAAAAATAGGTGTGGGGTTGTTGCGCGTCACCACAAGGGTGAGCGTTTGTAGATCCACAGAAAGGATATCCAAACAGGCTGTTACTTTGCCAGCACGCTCGGTAAACAGATAATCAGAGGCAGCACGTGCGGCAGCACCATCCCGTACTCCCTCTGCCAGCAAGCTGATCACTTTACGTACGACCATGGTAGAGATGGTCTTGGCTCCTTTGCCGGAAGTCTGACCATCAGAGAGGACAACAGAAACACCGCCATTGGGTCTTTCGACGATCTCAAGCGTGTCTCCGCTTTCAGATACAGAGTACTTGTTAATCTTAGCGACCGCAATATTGATTTCCATGCCAGAATTGTACAACAAAATGGAGTTGATTTCATCTGGAAGAAATTTGACGCAAGCAGAATTCAAAAATCACAAAAATTCTTCTAGCGATAAGATCGTTTGGAGAATCGAAACAATACTTTACTCACGTAGTTGACCGCTTATAAGAAGGAAGTTTTTAAGAAATTCTGTTAATTGATATAACTTTCCAACTACATAATACTGGACGAGCCGAGTAATATTACCATTTCCAATTGCTTGACAGTTAGAGGGGGGTAAAAGTATAATGTATCGGCCTGTCAGAGTAGTGACGGGCGATGGATTATTTTGACAGGAGTGTTGCAATGGTTCCTCTTCCAAAACGGAAACTTTCCAAAGGTCGCCGCGATCGCCGTCGCAGCCAAGATGCACTGGTAGCTACCAACCTTGTTCAGTGCAGCAACTGTGGGGAGATGCGTCTTCCTCATACCGTCTGCCCCAATTGTGGTCATTACCAGGGGCGTGAAGTGATCAGTGTTGAGAAAGAGACCAAGAAGTAATTCTTGCCTGTCTTCTTCTAAACATTAATTATTTTCAAACTTAGACAGTATCAAAAACTTCGCTTTTGGCGAAGTTTTTTGATTTAAGTACATT
>CAZWKK010000113.1:0-3333 GCA_964634855.1 uncultured Anaerolinea sp. | reverse complement strand
TGAAACAGGCTGATGAGCTGGCCCTCGGTATAAGGAATTTGCACCGAGATCTGGGTGAAGTTCTCAAACAATTCCGCTTCGATCATCATCATCAGATCGGCAAAGCCAATCCCTTTAAGGGCTGAGATGACCACAGCGTTGGGGAAGTTTTGTGCAGCCAGGCGGGCCGCTTCTGGATCTGGCAGGCCATCCACTTTGTTGAGTGCGATGATGGTGGGGATGTGATCGGCATGGATCTCTTTGAGTGTCTCGTTGACCGAATTAGCCTGGGCTAGTGCATTGGGGTGGGTGATGTCCACCACGTGGATCAACAGATCAGCCTCGGCAATTTCTTCCAGAGTGGCCTGAAAGGCTGCCACCAATTGGGTAGGCAATTTTTGAATGAACCCTACCGTATCCGTGACCAGTGAGTTATGCCCCCCGGGCAGTTCCACCCGCCGGGTGGTGGGATCCAGGGTAGCAAATAACTGGTCCGCAACATAGACTTCAGTTTTGGCCAGTCGGTTAATGAGGGTTGACTTTCCAGCATTCGTATAGCCAACTAAGGAGATGAGCGGAATGCGGGAACGTTTACGCTGCTGACGGTAACGTTGCCGATGGGCGCGCACCTTTTCCAATTCTTCTTTGAGGAAGGAGATGCGTTTACGGATCTCACGGCGGTCCACCTCAAGCTGAGTTTCACCGGGACCACGCAAGCCGACGCCGCCAACAGAACCAGCACTCCCACCGCCGCCACCTGCCTGCCGCTCCAAATGAGTCCAAGCGCGGGTAAGGCGGGGGAGACGATATTCGTATTGGGCTAACTCCACCTGGAGAATGCCTTCACGGCTTTTGGCATGCTGGGCGAAGATATCCAGAATGAGGGCGGTGCGGTCTATAACACGTACATGCGGAGACAAAAGTCGTTCCAGCTCGCGTTGATGCCTGGGTGAGAGCTCATTGTCAAAAATGACGACGTCGGCCAGGTTCTCCTCGACCAGAGCTTTGATCTCTTCAACCTTGCCTGAGCCAACATAGGTGACGGGGTTGGGGGTTTCCAGCCGCTGGGTGGATTCACCAACGATCTCAAGCCCGGCGGTATCAGCCAGACGTGCGAGTTCTTCCAACGATTCTTCCAGACTGATTGCTGAAGCGTGTTGCTTGATCTCAACCCCAACCAAAAAGGCTCTTTCTTTGGGGGGATGGGTCGGAAATGTTGATTTTGGGGACATGGGTTTATTTGATCCAGTTTACGATCCGTTGCATTGCTTCTGCAATGCGGGGGGTAGCAGTACCTAGTGAGATACGCACGTAGCCTTCACCGTGTTGACCGTAAACCACGCCTGGGGTGGTGCTGACGCCTGTTTCTTGCAGCAGGCGTTCGCAGAACATCGTAGAATCGGTCTCACCAGTGGGCAAATGCGCCCACACATAAATAGCTGCCTGAGGTGTGTCCACCTGGAACCCGGCTTTACGCAACCCCGATACAACCAGATCGCGGCGTTCGCGGTAGATCTGATTGCGACCTTCCAACCAAGATTGGTCAGAAGAAAGGGCGGCTGCTCCGGCAGAGAACACCGGGGCAAAGTTGGAGGTATCCATTTGACTTTTATAGGTAAACAAGTAGCTGATCACATCCGGGTTGCCAACGGCCATGCCCAATCGCCAACCGGCCATATTGTAGGTCTTGGAAAGCGAGTTAAATTCTACACACACGTCTTTCGCTCCGGGCAACTGCAAAATGCTGGGGGCGTGATAGTTATCAAAGCAAACGTCCGTGTAGGGGGCGTCGTGGGCGATCAGAAGGTGATGTTTGCGGGCGAAGAGAATCGCTTCTTCGTAAAAACTCATCGGAGCGATGGCACCGGTGGGGTTATTGGGGTAATTCAGCCACAGGATCTTGGCTTTTTCCAGATCAGCGGCCGGGATGGCATTGAGGTCTGGCAAAAAATCGTTTTCTTTAAGAAGTGGCATGTTCACAACTCTGCCACCAGCAATGATGGCACCTGCGCTGTACACCGGGTAACCGGGGTCAGGCACAAGGGCAACATCTCCGGGGTTCAGCAGTACCTGGCTGAGGTTGAACAAGCCTTCTTTTGAGCCAATGAGTCCAATGACCTCTTTGTTGGGATCCAACTCTACTTCAAAGCGGTCGGCGTAGTAATCAGCAACCGCTTTACGGAACTCAGGCGTACCGCCATTGGGAGTGTAGCCATGGGTATCTTTTTTACGAGCAGAGGTGACCAGTTCATCGATTATCTCATCCGTCGGGGGAAGATCTGGAGACCCCATATCAATGCGAATGACATCCATCCCATTAGCCTTCAGCTCTGCGATCTTGCGATTCAGCGAGGCAAAAAAGTAAGGCTTGAAAGAGGCGATTCGATCTGCCGGTTTGAAGGAAGGGGTGTCAGTCATTGGAGTTCCTTTATAAATTTGGTTGGCTTTTAAGTTTACGACAGGTCGGCCTATTTGCCAACTGGTTCAGACGATTTCAGCCAGGAGAGCAAGGTGTTGCCGACAATTTCCAGACTCTTCGCAGAGACTTTATCGGCGGTATCCTGGGTGGTATGCCAGTAAGGATAATCAAAATCGATGATATCTACAGCAGGAATGCCTTTGTCTAAAAATGGAGTGTGATCATCAAGCATATTGAATTTTTCTTCATCAATGAATTGGTCAGAGTATCCCAGGGTAGACGCTGCCTGCCAGATCTGGTCCGTCAGGACTTTGTCTGAACTCTTTTCGCGGTAAATATTCAGGTCAGAATCGCCGATCATATCAAGGACGATCACAGCCTTTGGTGTGACGGATAGGGCATCTGCGTAGGCTTGAGAGCCGAGGATCCAGTCCCAACCCTTGATGTGCCCTTGATCTTCTGTATCAAAGAAAACCAGCCAGACGTCTTTCTGTGTGGCAGGCATCACCCTGGCCATTTCAAGCAGAACTGCCACACCAGAGGCACCATCATTGGCACCTGGAACGGGTTGGCTGTGAAGGGCCTCATCCGGGTCCTGGTCAGCAAACATACGGGTATCGTAATGGGCGGCTAGAAGGATGGGTGAGGTGGAATTGCCTCTTTTGGCGGTGATATTCTGAACCGGATGTCCTTCATAGGTGGTGTTTTGAAGCTCTACTTTCCAACCGGCATCTTTGAGCTCTTTTTGGATGTACTCCAGTGTCTGTTGGTGGCCGCTAGATCCAGGAATGCGATCTCCAAACTGAACCTGCGTTTGCACATCTGCGTAAGCACGGTCACCGTCAAAGGTTTGCAGAGGTTCTGCCTTGGGTGCACAGGCATTGAGCAGAACAATGACCATCAAGATTGCGACGAGAAAGTGAAGCATTTTTTTC
>CAZWKK010000112.1:5309-6633 GCA_964634855.1 uncultured Anaerolinea sp. | reverse complement strand
TCGGCCAACAACTGGTAGCCCTTAATGGTATTCCCCTTGGCATCAGAATAGAACTCGTATTTGCTCTTCATCACCGATTCATTCAAAGCAATGGCCAGCTTGGCCTGATCAGAAAAGTAAGTAATGTTTTCCGCTTCCAAAAAGAGGAAATCGGGCTGGGTTTCATTAAGGCTGTCGTAATCCATCAGATCCCAGCTCATGGCCAGCGACCAGTTGGATTGCGGTTCCACATAAGCACGCCAATCGCGGTAAAACGTAAAGGTCGTGTCTGCGGGCAATTCCGCCAGGAAGGCGTCATCCACCGCTTTGAAAAAGTTGATGCTGGCAGAGGTCTCTTCTTTGTGCAGCTGAGCCTGGTAGCTGAGCACGCCGTCACGGGCCAGGAAGATCAGCGCCAGCGCGCCCATTACCAGGCAGGCTGTCTGCACTCCGCGCTGAAGTTTGGCCTGCTTCCAGACATCTTCAACGAAGGGAAAGGCGATAAAAGCGATGAGCGGCAGCAACACAGGCAAAAAGTAATGCGGGCGCAAGGTGGATGCCCAGAAGAGGAAATAACCCACATAAACGGCCACCCAACTCAAGACGAGCATGGCGTGCAGGCGGGTCTTCTGGCGGAACAAAGCTGCAACCGTCAAAGCCAGAGTTCCTCCAACCAGCAACCAGGTACCGTAATACTGAGTCACAAAGCGGGAGAACTTTTGCCAGTTGGCAGCCAAACCGCCTCCGCTGATCCAAAAGCCCTGCGCGTTTTCCAGATAATTCCCCTTGAAAACGGCAATGATCTCAGACCGTTCCTGAGGCAGCAACAATAGCGGGTTGGTGACAATAACGGTGCCCAGCATGACCAACAAATACAGTAGTGCGCTCTTAACAGCCCCCCACAGGGTAATGCGTTTTTTCACCAGACCATATATAAAGTAAAGGATATAGGTGCCCACAAACAAAACACCAAGCACCTTGGCGCCCACGGCAAAGCCGCAGGCGATGGCAGAGAAATAAAAGTTCTTGCCGAAGCGCAGGTCATCTTTCTGCAGGAAGAAGAGCGTCAGTACACAACCCAAAACCAGCAAACTGTCTGGGTGCCACCAGAAGTTGTTCACCAGCACAGCCGGTAAAATGGCCAGCAAGAGGAACAGGGCAAGGCTCTTCCAGTACGACTTGAAGCGTGTTTGCATCCACACCAGCAGCAGCAAGGAGATGAGCATGGGCAACACATTGAGCGCCTCGCGCAGCACCATCACGATCACGGCTGTATTGGCCGTCCAATTGGCGCCCAGGATCAATTTGATGGGCAACAGGATCAGCCCAGAGAAAAAGTAGAAGG
>CAZWKK010000112.1:2194-5209 GCA_964634855.1 uncultured Anaerolinea sp. | reverse complement strand
GCGCCCAGGATCAATTTGATGGGCAACAGGATCAGCCCAGAGAAAAAGTAGAAGGGATACCCATAATAGTAGTGAACATAGACGGCAAAATTGTGCAGCGAAGCCTTGATGGAATCGCCCGGGGTAAGCATATGCAGCACATAGGGATACTGGGCAAATTCATCCGATTCAAAGATGCTCAGCATTTCGGGGTTCTTTGCCCCTTTTAAGTTGGCCGGGATGTTCGCTGCTAAAATGAAGACGCTGATGGCAATCAGGATCAGAAAGACCCTTTTTTGGGTTTTATCCATTAGTCTAGGTTCCTATTCAAAACTTGCATTTTTGGTAACGAATTTGTTTGAAATATTATAACTTTTTTGTGTATGATTAAGGAATTGAACAACACAATGCGAGGATTGCTATGCAAAAGGTTGAGCTCGGCACAATATTAAAAGGACGTTACAAGATCGTCAAACAACTGGGTGTGGGAGGCATGGGCGAAGTTTTCCTGGCTCAGGACGAATCTCTGGACACGCCAGTTGCCATCAAGATAAACCACAACCTGAATGAATCCACCTCGGCCCAATTCATCCGCGAAGCCCGCCTGCTGGCCAGCCTCAAACACCCCAACCTGCCGCGCGTCATCGATTACTTTACCGAAAATGACACCCAGTATCTGGTGATGGATTACATCCCCGGCGATGATCTCAAGACCATCGTAGAGCGCAAAGACAAGCTCAACCCGGAGATGATCATCAAATGGGCGGTCGATCTTGGCAACGCGTTGACCTATTTGCACAACCGCAAGCCCCCCATTTTTCACCGCGATATCAAACCCGCCAACATCAAATTGACTCCCGCCGGTGACGTACTGCTGGTCGATTTTGGCATTGCCAAAACCGGCGACCCCTCCACCGAAACACAAACGGGGGCCTGGGCATTTTCGCCTGGTTTCGCCCCGCCGGAGCAGATCAGCGGGCTGCGCACCGGTCCCTATTCTGACCAGTACAGTCTGGCCGCCACCATCTATTACCTTTTCAGTGGTAAACCCCCTGTGGATGCCGCCCAACGCATGATGGGCGCTGCTCTCTTCACTCCGTTGAATATGGCGGTTACCAGCGTGCCCTTGCACGTTTCAGAGGCCGTCAGCCGCGCCTTGGCAATCAAACCAGAGGACCGCTTTGCCAATATCGCCGATTTCCTAACCGCGCTCACCAATCCACAGGTCACACAGATCGCTCAGGGTGACCAAAAAACCGTGATTGCCAACCGTTACCCACCTATTTTGCCGCCTGCGCCTGTGAACGCAAAGCCAAATATGCCCACCCCTCGCAAGAGCCCATTGGGATGGATCTTTGGCCTGCTCATCCTGATTGGTGTTGTAGTGGGCGGTTACCTGGCTCTAACCAGTTTAGGTGTGATGAAACCGTTGGCCTTCCTGGCGCCCGCAGCCAGCCCAACAGCCACGACAGAACCCATTGCAACCGAAGCACCGACCCTGGCAGAAACGCCGCAGGAAAGCAGCGCAACCGCCGAGCCCGAGGCCACAGCCACCTTGGCAGCCACGGCAACAACCGAAGTCACTGCCTTGCCAGTCGTTGGAACCATTGGCCATGGTGGCAAGATCGCGTTTATCAGCAACCGTCAGGGTGACGGCGTCAACCAGGTCTGGTTGATGGATGTAGGAAAAGACGCAGATGGGAAGCTGATAGCCAGCAACGTGGAACAGCTTACCTTTACACCGGGAGAGAAATCCCAGCCTGCCTGGTCACCTGACGGCACCAAGCTATTATATGTGGGTGTCAGTACAGAATTTGCCAAGAACGGTACCCCTTTTGCCAAAGATATTTGGGTACTTGATTTGGCCAATAAAGATGCTGCACCCGTGGATCTGACCCGGCGCGCCGGGGATGATGTTGACCCAGCCTGGTCACCCTCTGGAAAACTGATCGCATTTACCAGCCTGTACCGCGAAGACAATATTCCGCAAATGTTCCTCATGAATGCCGGCGGTCTTGACCAGCAACGCATTAGTGAGCGGTTTGGCGAAGAATTCCCCACATGGACGCCAAACGACGACTATCTGTATTACAGCCTGGTTTTCGACGGGCACCAGATCCTCTCCATGCGTGACCGTTGGAGCCTGTATGTGGATCAGAAGAAATTTGACATGACCTCAGATACCGGTCGTTTGGGTAATGTCCTGGATGCCCAGATCACCCTGGATGGGCAGACCCTGCTCTATACCCAACTGGCCAATGGCGACCAGAACATTTTCACCGCACCGCTCAAAGGCCGCGGCAAAGACTCTGTTCAACTAACCAACACAGGCAAAGATTATGCTGCCTGCTGGTCACCCGATGCTCAATGGATCGTATTCACCTCAGATCGCGACGACAATTCTGAGGTCTACATCATGGATGCCAGCGGTCAAAATGTGACCAACCTTACCAATCACCCCGGACTGGATAAAGACCCGGCCTGGCAGCCACCACAACCCCAACAATAGATCAAAAAGGCCTCCCAATTGGGAGGCCTTCGTTTTACTTATTCTTCATCTGTCTTGCGCAAGTGCGGGAAGAGGATCACTTCGCGGATGGTGCGTTGATTGGTCAGCAGCATGGTGAGGCGGTCAATGCCCATGCCAAAACCACCTTGCGGCGGCATGCCGTAAGACATGGCCTTCAAGTAATCGTCATCCATGGGGTGACGTTCCTCATCTTCAGCTTTGTACTCACGGCCCATCTCCAGGAAGCGGGTTTCCTGCTCAATGGGGTCATTGAGCTCAGAGAAGGCGTTGCACAATTCCATGCCACCCACAAAGCCCTCAAAGCGCTCCACGGTGGTGGGGTCGCCGGGTTTGTTCTTGGCCAGCGGAGAAATGTCGCGCGGGTAATCGTAGAGGAAGGTCGGCTGAACGAAGGTCGGCTCCAGGTACTCACCCAGCAAATGATCGATGAGCTTGCCACGGGCCACATTGGGGTTGAACTTCATGCCTTTTTCCAGCATGACCTTGGCCAGACTTTCGGCATCGGG
>CAZWKK010000112.1:0-2094 GCA_964634855.1 uncultured Anaerolinea sp. | reverse complement strand
CGGTCAAAGCCGCCCACTACCAGACGTTTGAGGTACAGCTCAAAGGAGATACGCAGGTAAAGATCTTGCTTAAGCTGATTGTGATGGGTCACAAAGGGTTTGGCTGCAGCACCACCATAGATAGGCTGCAAAATGGGGGTTTCCACCTCCAAAAAGCCGCGATCGTTGAGGTAGTTACGCAGGGCGTTGGTAACGGCAGCCCGGGTACGGAAGATCTTGCGTACTTCCTCGTTGACGGCCAGGTCGGCATAACGCTGACGGTAGCGGGTCTCAGGGTCGGCCAGGCTGGCATGACGCACCACTTGTCCATCCACCACTTCGTCTTTGGCGGCTGGCAAGGGGGTGATGGATTTTGCCAGCATCTTGAAGTTGGCCACCAGCAAGCTCACCTCACCGGTGCGGGAGCGGGTGACTTCCCCGCTGGCCTGAATATAATCACCCAGGTCAAATTGAGTCTTGAAAAGATCCATGGTTTCTTCGCCCAGCTCATTAACACGCAAAAAGAGCTGGATCTTGCCGCTGCCATCTTCAATGTGGGCGAATGCCAGCTTGCCCATCAGGCGGATGGAGCGTAAGCGGCCGGCCAGGGTGGCACGGGTCACCTTGACGTTCGGCCCATTTTCGGCATCTTCAAACTCTTTGGTAGCCTCAGCAATGGTAGCGGTCACCTCGGAGCGGGTGGGGTATGGTTCCATCCCAGCGGCACGCATCGCCTGGATTTTGTCGTAACGAATCTTTTCAAGATCTGAGAGTTCCATTTTTGCTTTCCTTATTCAAAAATAAAAGCCTGCCCCGATAAGTTTTTGGGGGCAGGCCTCATGTTTCAGAGTTTGGATCACCCGGGCAACTTCTAAGGTGTGACCCCCGATAAGCAGATTAGCTTACCTTGACCACCTTCACCTTAAATGAGCCAGCAGGAGCGTCCACCTGGACAAGATCACCTTCTTTGTGGTTCAAGAGGGCACGTCCAAGGGGGGACTCGTTGGAGATCTTGCCTTCCACCGGGTCAGCTTCTGCAGCGCCAACGATGATGTATTCTTCTTTGTCTTTGCTGCCCTCTTCAACGAGGGTCACAGTGGAACCCACCTGGATGCCACCAGAAGCCGGAGCTTCATCAACCACTCGGGAGGTGGCAAGCAAAACTTCCAATTCTTTAATGCGGCCTTCAACGAACGCTTGTTCGTTTTTGGCAGCTTCGTATTCTGCATTTTCGATCAGTTCGCCCCCCTCCATGGCTTCATGGAGACGATTGGCAATTTCTTCACGTTTGGTGGAACGCAAAAAATCGAGCTCTTCTTGCAGCTTCTCAAATCCTTCGCGAGTGAGGAATGATGTAGGCATTCAATTTCCTTCCGGTACGATTTTGGCGGTCAGAGATCTCCCCGACCTGATTCCGCTAATCTTCCCAATAAGAAACGAAAATCCTTCCGTACGGATGGATTTTCTATAAAAATAAGAGAAAACGTATAGTTTTCTCAGGCGATGGAAATATCATATCATAATTCAATTTCGAATGCAAGCGCTGCCCTCCTGGAGGAAGGTCATGCAAACAGGGTGCCTTTTAACAAAAAAGACCGGGATTGCTCCCGGTCTCATCGATCAACTGAATTTATACGTCAAAACCAGAGCCCTCACGCAGGGCACGATAGTTTTGAGCCAACAGGCGCTGATGTCTGGCCGGCAGATGTTCTTTGAGTGCATGCTCGATCGCTTCTAAGGGCAGTACGGGCAACTTGGAGAGCATGGCGCCCAACAAGATCATGTTGGCCATGCGCTGATCACCTAGCTTCTCGGCCTGGGCGTTGGCATCCACTTCTACCACCTGCACATCCGTACGCTCCACTTTGCGATCCACCATAGAAGTATTGACCACCAATACCCCACCAGGGCGAACCAATGATTCGTACTTGTCGAGTGAAGGCCGGTTCATAGCGATGACAGCTGCGGGTTGATGTACAAATGGGCTGCCAATTTCTTCGTCTGAAATGACCACGGTACAGTTGGCAGTACCACCACGCATTTCAGGGCCGTAAGAAGGGATCCATGTCACTTCTTTGCCCTCATCCATGGCGGCATAAGACAACAACTGACCGC
>CAZWKK010000111.1:0-6710 GCA_964634855.1 uncultured Anaerolinea sp. | reverse complement strand
TATTTCAAGCCCCAAATTCAAAATAAAACCTCGTCAAAGCGCGATTCCTGGACAAACATCAACGCCCAATAACGTAGGGTCACGGCGCGCCGTGACCCTACCGATGCCAAAATCAGTTTATTATTGGAAAGTTCAACACAATTACCAGTAGGGGCACGAACTATCGTGCCCCTACAAATTTACTAATTGACCCTCCCCTACTTCCACCCTACCCGCTTGGAACGCTTCTTCTGATCGTAGCGTTTTTTAGCCACCACAAAACCAGTTCCGAGCAGCGCCGGAATGGTGATACTGCCGCAGATGAGCGTGGCCGGGTTTACCTGGTTATCCGTGGTCACAGAAATGGTGTATTTGGCATCCTCGCCGCCGATCTTGCTGTCTTGCGGGCTGAGCCGCAGATAGTAAGTACCGTCCGCGGGCACCGTCCACTCCAGGGTGGTACTTGAATTCGCGTCATTGGGGTGCTGATCGCTCAGCAGGGTGCTGCCATCTGTGTTGTATAGGCGGATCGCCGCTGCTGAGTTGAGCCCAACTGCCTTGGCGGTAAACGTGAGCGTTTGCCCCTGGGTCGCCTGGAAGGACAGCCAATCTTTATCACCCACCGGGCACCAGCTATGTTCTTGTTCAGCGCCAATCTCAATAGAGGTGGCGGTAGCCTGGTCATCATCACCGGGATCGCCAGCTTCAAAAGCATCATCACTGCAAAATCCATTCAACTGTGTGGAGACTTCAGCCACATCCGCAAAATCGACTGCATTGCCGCCGGCCGTCACGCCGCGAATGCGGAAATGCACCATCGAATCACCGCTGCCGGTATAGGTCGTAGTCCGGGCATCGGTTTTCAGATCTTCAGACCAGGTTTTCCAATCGCCATCATTGGTCTTAACCTGAATTTCAAAATGGTCGATCTGATCTGCGCCACTGTCCACCTTCCAGTTAAGCCGTACAGCCGTGCTGTTGGTGACGAGTGGCAGTGCCTCCAACGTGGTGGCCGGGTATTCGACAGCCTTGGCAATCGAAAACGCTTGCGTCACCTGCGCCGTTCCAGCCAGGTTGCGAGCGTAAACACTCAAAGAATAATCCCCAGCCGCCAACGCTCCGATCTGCCAGGAGGTTCCATCCTGCCAATCCAAATGAGAACTGTAACTGTTCGGCCCGCTGAGGTCAGCACTTGTTTCCACCCCATCTTCCCCGGACCAACTGAGGGTCAGCTCATCACTGCTGCTGGCTTCCACCGGCAGGGTCAATGTGGGGGCTGTGGGGGGGTCGATATGAGCATAGACAATGGCTGAACTGGCGTTCAAGGCGCCGATGGAATTATCGCCCAGGCTTTCATCGCTGGCCTGCAAGAATTCCAGATTGCCGCCAAAATCCTTATCGGGGTAAAGCGATACAGAAACACCGCTTCCCAGTTTGATGGAGCGTGCCTGATCTGACTTGACCACGTTCAGTTTATCCAGATCGGCGTACTTGCCTATATCCAGGATCTGACAATCGCCCTGGAAATCATCCGTCAGGTAAAGCGCTGCCTGGTTGTCCGCCGGTACACAGGTAGGCGGCGCTACCGGGCATTTATAGTTCTTGGTCAGTTTGGTCAGACCGGTTTTATCAACTGAAACCTTGCCGGCTTTATCGGTGACCACCAAAGAAAGGTAAACGGTGCCGTTGGGAATATTGGCACTGCACAGATCGACCGAGGTGGAGAAGGTGCTGCCGGTCACAGGTGCGCCGATGGCGTTCCAGGTGCCATCTGTGGTGACCATCAGTTGGCCGTGGTCCACGGCCACATCATCCTTCATCCAGCCCTGCACGTTGATAGCCGAGGTGGTGACCTCAGACCCATCCGCCGGAGCGGTAATGCCGCCCGTTGGCACAGCGCCATCGCCATTTTGTGAGGTATACAGGTTACCAGGCATACACTGGCTGCCATAATCGGGGTAGGCTTCGGCCTCTGCACAGGTACGCGGCCGACCGCCATTGATCTTAACTTCATCGAACACGATGTCCACTGAGGTTCCCCAGACCGAAGTGGCGCTGGTATGGACATGGAAATGCAAATGGTTTCCCGTACTCGCCCCGGTATCATCAGCATTGCCTATGAACTGACCCTGATACACCTTGGCGCCTTTGGTACGTAACGCCACCGGGATGCTGTCTTTGGCCAAGTGATAGTAGACCTGGTAAGTGGTGGGAGTGGTGGTGGTATCTTCCAGCACGATGTAATTGGTGTTGGTGGTGTTGCCGTTCTCGTAACGCCACTCGGCATACTTCACAGTGCCAGCTTTGGCTGCAGAGATGGGGAACATGGTGCCGTCAGCAAAATCAAAGGCGTACAGGCAGGTGGATGGGCAAGATTTGTACGTCAGCACATGCCCAATACTGCCAGAGAGCCGTTTGGTCAACCCGGCCGGCCAGGGCAGCTTGTACCCTCTGTAAACGGTCCCCTTGGTCTGCTGCTGCACCGCGGGTGCAAATTGAGCCTTCTCTTCTTCGGACATAATGTCGGCAGGGATGGCTTTGAGCTCATCCACGAAGGTCTTGTCTATCTGCAAAACCACCGTCCAACTGCCATCGGCAGCCTTGTGGGCGATCACCAGGCCAGGCTCAGAAGGCTGTACCTCGCCGGTGTGTTTGTCTACCAATGAGGTCCATACCACAGCCAGGTTGCCGTCAGAAGAAAACTTCACTTCATCGATCGCAATACGAAAGATCACATAAGCCGGCACTTCATCATGCGCTGATATGGCCTTCTCCATCGCCTGATAGATGGCAATCCAGGTGGGATCTGAGAGCGTCTTCGCCTGGGCAAATTTGATGGTCGTACCGCTTGGGGTCTCTTCCGGGATTACCTTGCAGGCAGAGAGGGCAAAAGTGAATACGATCAAGAAAATGAAGGCGGCGAAGATTCGGGAGCGAGTTGGACGATTCATACCGGTTTCCTTTTTGGCCAGTTCACGCCCGCAACATACACGGACGAGGATTTAAACGCAAATACACCCTCAATGGGTGCAAGGTTTAGGCCAACTTTTTAGGATTCCGTTGCTTTGTTTTCCAGGGTAAAAAAGAAGGTTGCCCCTTTTCCGAGCTCGCTCTCAGCCCAGATCTTACCGCCGTGCCGGTGAATGATGCGCGCAACAATGCTCAAGCCAATGCCGCTGCCCGGAAATTCTGCCTGCGGATGAAAACGTTGGAAGGGTTTGAACAGATCTACTGCCTTTGAAGCATCAAACCCTACTCCGTTATCTCGCACAAAAAAGGCACTGTCATGCTTTTTCCCTTTTTCTTTGCCAAATTCGATCACGGCATCGGGACGAGTGGAAGTGAATTTCCAGGAATTTTCGATCAAATTGTTCAAGGCTGCTGTCATTAGTTCAGCATCCACCATCGCAAACACGTCCGGTTCGATCACAAATTGAACTTTGCGATCCGGTTCCAAGCGCTGATGGTTTGAAGCACACTTCATGACAATTTCCGAAAGGTTGATCCATTCTTGGCTTGGGTTCTTATGGTCCAACTGCGAAAGCATCAACATCCGGTCAATGATCAGCGACATCTGATCACTGGCATCCTTCATGCGCTGCATATACGTTTTCGCCTGGGCATCAAGCTTCGTGCCATAATCTTCCAACAATACCTGGCTGTACCCAGAGACCGCCCGAATGTTGGCTCGTAGATCGTGAGCAATTGAGTAAGAGAACGATTCAAAGGCGTCCCGCTCATCTGCTGTACGCCGTAACGATTCTTCTATCTCGCGCTGCCGGCTCATATCTACCAGGGTCACCAACAATGCTGGACGTTTGGCATAATCAAAGTGGACCAAGATCAGGTTCACCAGAATATTGGTGCCTGTCGCGTTGATCAGATGCCAGGGACCGGTATTGTGAATGCCTTCAAAGTGTTTTCCGGCAATTTTTAATAATCTGTCCCGATCCAGGTCATCGCAGATCAATCCCAGTGAACGCGATGAAAGATCGCTTGAACGCAATCCAAATAAACTTTCGGCAGCCTTGTTCACAGCCAAAAACCGATAATCGTCTACCGCATTCACCCACATGGGTAATGGATTATCGTCAAACAAACTGGAAAAACTTTCTTGCATGGATTGCAGTTCAGAGCGCAGGGAGCTTTGTTGCCGCTCATCAATTTTCAAAAGGAAATAGATCAAGAAGGTAGACGCTAAAACAAAGGCCAGTCCCTTAATGACCGCTATCAAGGTTGCGTAGCGGACATCTGGCGAGATCAAATAATTGATCTGGTCGGTCACCAGGATCCAGGTAATGGAAAATACCCCATAGATCAAGGGAATGCGAATTTCTCTAGGAACTCGAGGCGATTTCACTTTTGCCAGACCTTTCTTGATCATAAGGACGAAGAAGAAAAAGGGTAACTAGTCCGCGGTATGACCAGGCTTTTGAATCAGCTCAGATCACCTGTTGTGGTTCGATCCAGATTTTGGACGAAGAGAATTACACGAATGATCTTCGTGGGTGTAATTAACATTATATAAGGAACGGATCACAAATGCGAACCATTTTGAGATTTAATCTACTTTTCGTGAGGATGCTACAATTCAAGAAAGCAACTTTTTTGTTTCCGTTCCTTGAACAGATTTGACCCTTTATGAAAAATATCATTCTATTTACTTTGATCCTCCTCCTGCTTTCTGCTTGCGTGCCTCTCCTCCAGGCAACCCCTGCTCCCACGCCACCAATCCCCACGCAGACGATTCCTGCCCCGCATGTGCCCATTGCTCTGGGTTATTTCACCGGCAGCGCTGATTCTTTGGCGGCGGTCAAGAACTTTTCTGGTTCGGTGAACGCAATTTCCGCGGATGTTTTCGGGCTTACCGCATCTGGCGAGATCAGCGGCAAGGACCCGCAGGAGCTGATGACCTTTGCTCGGGAGCAATCCATCCCTGTTTACCTGTGCATTAATAATTACAATGATTCTCCCGCGGTTGCCGATTTTGACCCAGCTCTGGCCAATGCAGCCATCGTCACTCACAAGGCTGAGCTCATCCCCGCCCTGGTGGTACGTGCAAAGACGGGTGGCTATGCCGGGGTGAATATTGATTTTGAGAGTATCGCCTTCTCTGCTGACCTGGAATCTGACCGCGCAGCCTTTACCAGCTTTATCCAGGAACTGGCAACAGCTTTGCACGATCAGGACCTCAAGCTCATGATCAGTGTGCCGGCTAAAACGACTGATGATCCAAACAATGACTGGTCTTATCCATTCGACCTGGCCGCCCTGGGTAAATCAGCCGATTTTCTGCAAGTGATGACCTATGATGCCCACGGCCCCTGGAGTGATCCTGGACCGGTCTCGGGCGCAGATTGGGTGGAAGCGGTGGTGGTTTACTCGGCCAGCTTGGTAGATCCGGCCAAATTGCTCATTGGCCTGCCCGCTTATGGTTATGATTGGCGCTCAGATGGCAGCACCACCGATGTCTCCTGGGTGGATTTCCCGGCATTGTTGGCCAAGCCCGGCGTTGAAACCGGTGTTGAGTTTGCTTCACTTTCTCCCTGGCTCAGCTACACAGAAGAGGGTATCACTCACACGGTCTGGTACGAGAACCCCGCCAGCCTGCAAGCCAAAGCCGTATTGGTAGAAAAGTATTCACTGGGCGGACTTTCCATGTGGGCACTGGGCAAAGAAGATGCCACGTTCTGGCAGGCCATTCAAACAAAATAAATAACCCAAACGCTTGTACGTCGCCAGCCGCGATCTGGTTTAACCAGAGGCGGTTACGCGCATTTGCATCCTTGCAATCACTTCAGAGAAGTTCATTGCTCTCAACTTTGGGTTCGTTTCTGTCCAGATTCCTGCGGCCATTTTGGGTTCCATTTCGTTCTCAATAGTATGTACCTTTGAGGAACAAAAAGGTTCAAAATTGGTTCGCTCTTTTGATTTTATCGCTGCTTGTTGTTTCGAAGTCCCAGTTTGCCAGAATAATTCGCTATAATCAAATCATACTCGTTGGATCATGATGTGGAGCAGACATGGATTCAGTTGAATTACCCACTACTTCGTCAAAATACTGGCACTGGGAAGAATGGGGCGTGCGTCTGGCTGCCCTGCTCACCCTGGTGATGGGCGTTATCAACCTCTCTTCCGCCATCATCCCTGCCCTGCAAAACAGGTTGCAACTGATCGAGACGATTTTACCGCTGGAGGTCCGTCACGGCAGCCGGATTACCTCCGCCCTGGCCGGTTTTGCGCTGATCCTTCTGGCATCTGCGCTTTGGCGCCGTAAACGCACTGCCTGGCTGCTCACCCTTGTCCTTCTCGTTGTCTCCATCATCTCCCATTTGCTCAAAGGCCTTGATTTTGAAGAGGCCAGTCTCGGGCTTGGGCTGATCTTGCTTCTGATCCTACTGCGCTCCAGCTTCCATGCTGAGACTGACCGACCGTCCATCCGCCAGGGACTTATTGTATTGGCAGCTGCCCTGCTCTTCACCCTGCTTTATGGTGCCATTGGCTTTTACATTCTGGATCGACAATTCAAGGTCACTTATGCCCTCTGGCCGGCCTTGCAGCAATCCATCCTCATGTTTACTTCGTTTTCCAATTCAGGGCTGCAGCCGCTCACCCGGTACGCCCGATATTTTGCTGATTCCATTTACATTATCGGTGCGGGTACCTTGGGTTTCTCTTTCCTCATGTTGCTGCGGCCGGTGTTGGTGCGTGAACCAGCCAGCGAAAATGAA
>CAZWKK010000110.1:0-6737 GCA_964634855.1 uncultured Anaerolinea sp. | reverse complement strand
TCTGGTCGCGCAGGCGCCAAACGGAGACCTGGCAGCTTTTGCCACGGTCTGGTGGGACTCAAAGACCCAGACAGCCGCCTTTGAACCCGTTGGCACGCACCCCACCTATCGACGCCAGGGACTGGCCCGTGCCTTGATGGCCGAAGGGATTCGGCGCGCCAAAGCGCTGGGCGCGACGCTCATGACAGTTGGGTCATATTCTGAATCGGCTGGAGCGCTGTATGCTAGCCTTGGTTTCCGAGAGTATGATCTAAGCGTTCCGTGGATCAAAAATTGGCGGTAAGTTTACAATTCAAGAAAATTATCAAGGTTTTTGTTCAAAATATTTTTTGGCTTGTTATAAAATTATTCAGTCACGTATCATCAAAATAAGTCTAGTCAGGGCCGCTTAGGCAATCGACCTGACCATCATATCTGAGTTCCGGGGTGTTCTATGCGTCGTGTCTCCATCCTTCTGGTAATGCTGGTAATTCTCACCACAATTGGTAGTTCTGTGAATGCCCAGGCAGACAAGACCATGTTTGGACCCGGAACCCAGGTCAGCTTTGAGCACTTCACCACTGATGAAGGCCTTTCTCAAAACGCCGGACTCGTCTTTTTGCAGGATAAACAAGGTTATTTATGGATCGGCACAGGTGACGGGCTTAACCGTTACGATGGCTACAACTTCACCATCTTCAGAAACGATCCTGCCGACCCGAACAGCATTGGTTTCAACTCCATCATCACCTTATTTCAAACCAGTGATGGTGCCATTTGGGTAGGCACCTGGGGCGGCGGATTGTATCGCTACGACCCGGCCACAAGCATTTTCGTTCGCTTTCCTTTAGCTTCTGAAGAGCAAAGTGGCGTCAGTAATTCTGTTGTGACCGATATCTATGAAAGCCCGGATGGGCTTCTTTGGGTCGCCACTCAAAATGGTCTGGACTCTCTGGACCCAAAAACCGGGCAGGGAAAGCACTATGTCCACGATGCTGCCAACCCTGACTCTTTGAGCAGTGATGTGATCTCAGTGATCGCGCCGGCTGAGGGAGGAAATTTTTGGGTCGGTACTGGCTCGTATAGTAATGAAGGCGCAGGCCTGAATCTGTTTAATCCAGCCACGGGCAAAGCCAAAAAGATTTCACCTATAGGAGATTGTCTTTCTGGTGCCAATATCTCCGACATTGTGTCCGATACAGATGGCAGTTTATGGATCTCCTTTGGCGGTTACAGTGTAAACGGTGGTGGGCTGGATCATTATTATCCAACGGAGAACCGTTGCATCCATTTTGAGAACAGTCTTGATTTTGGCAACCAATTGACCGACAACAACTTCACCGATCTCGCCTTCGACAAAAATGGCACCCTGTGGGCTTCCAGTTGGTCGGGTGGTCTTTGGTTCATGGGACAGAACGGAAAATTCATCAACATTCGCCATGATCCCAGTAACCCTCAGAGCCTGAAGAATGACAATATTCTAGCCATCTATCCAGATCGTTCTGGCATTCTCTGGGCTGGCATCCAGAGCGGCGGAATCGACAAGCTCAATCTGGATTCCATGCAATTTTCCACCTATCGCTCAGAAGGCAGCAATCCTAACAGCCTGCCAAGCGACCATGTCAGTTCTTTTACGCAAACCCCTGATGGAACCCTGTGGGTGGGCACCTGGGAGGAAGGTTTTACCAGGTTTGATCCTGCTTCTGGAATATTCACCCGCTATCAAAACGACCCTGGCAATCCAAACAGTCTGGCCGCAGATCTGGTCTCCAGTCTATACGCAGAACCTGACGGTACCATTTGGATCGGTACTCTGGGTGGCGGTCTCGATCACTTTAACCCGGCA
The DNA here is from genome assembly GCA_964634855.1 of uncultured Anaerolinea sp. GTDB lineage: Bacteria > Chloroflexota > Anaerolineae > Anaerolineales > Anaerolineaceae > UBA6107. Next base: position 4,912 of record CAZWKK010000110.1, on the reverse strand, counting down.
GACAGCAGCTTCAAGAATTATCGCAACATCGCCGGCGATCCCAGCAGCCTTCCCAACGATCAGATCACGGCCATGATTAAGGACAGATCAGGTCGAATGTGGGTCGGTTCTTTTGGTGGTGTCTCCCGCTTTGATAAGAAAGCAGAAACTTTCGTTACTTACCCCTTGCCTGCGCCTCCCATGTCGATGGCACTGGTTGGCAATCAGCTGTGGTTAGGCACATGGGGAGCGGGCATTTACCGCCTTGATCTTGCCATCCCAGCCAACTTGGACCCTGCCACTGCCACATTTGAGCCAATGGCCAATGACCCCGCAGATGCAAACAGCTTAAGCAACAATGGTGTTTGGTCCATCTTACCCGCATCTGACCAGACAATTTGGATCGGAACAGAAGGTGGGCTGAACAATTATGATCCCTCTACGGGAAATTTCAAGAACTACACCACCAAAGACGGCCTACGCAACAGCACCATCATGGGCATTTTAGAAGACAAAGCCGGTAATATTTGGGTAACCACCAACAATGGTCTGGCCAAATTCTCAAAAGACGACCAGACATTCACAATATTTGACAAAAGTGACGGCTTGCAGGGCAATGAATACAACTCCGGCGCCTATTTCATAGATTCAGATAGGAGGATCTTCATCGGCGGCGTCAATGGGTTCAGCTCATTTGACCCAATGACCCTCCAGCTTGACGCAATCCCGCCTCAGGTGGTGATCACTGATTTTAAGATATTCAATGAATCGCAACCTGTACCCGCTGACGGCGCCAACCCCATCAATTTAAAATACGATCAGAATTTCATCAGCTTTGACTTTGCAAGCCTGGATTTTCACAACCCCAAAAAGAACCGTTACGAATATCGTCTGGTCGGGTTTGATAAAGACTGGGTGCAAGCTGATACACGCAATTATGCCAGCTACACTAACCTGCCAGGTGGCAATTACACCTTTCAGGTAAAAGCCAGCAACAGCGCAGGCGTCTGGAGCGAACAAAATGCAGAGATCAATCTGAATGTAATTCCTCCCTTCTGGCAAACCTGGCCCTTCCGAATCGGGCTGATCTTGGGTGTGATCTCGCTCGTTTTCGCTGGTTTCCAATTACGCATTCGATCGGTCAAAGAACAAAATGCTCGTCTGCAAAAGATCGTCCAGGAGCAGCAGCGGGTAGAAAATGAACTGCGGCAATCAGAAGCCCGGTTCAAGTCTCTTTTCGAGACTTCCTCTGTGGGTATGGGGCTAATGTCAAAAGATCGTGTGCTCATGGATGTAAACCCAGCTCTGTGTAAAATGCTCGGTTACAGCCGCGAGGAACTGATCGGAATTAGTCCTGCTTCTTTTACAGTAGAAGAAGATTTTCCTTCTGCCACCAGCGATTTTGACCAGATCGTAACCAATGACATTTCTAAATATATTGCGGAAAGACGCTATATTCGCAAAGATGGTTCCATCTTCTGGGCACAAATTTCCATGAGCACGGTAACAGACGCACAGGGATTGCCAATCTATTTGGTTGGTTTGGCCATTGATATCGATGAAAAGAAACGCGCCCAGGCGAAACTGGCCGAACAAGAGGCTGAATACCACCGGGAATTAGAGCGAAAGATCAACGAGCGCACCGAAGAACTCAATCAGGCCAACAAGTTGCTGCAACAAAAAGCTGCCCAGGACGCCGTAATAGCAGAGCGCTCTCGCCTGGCCCGTGATCTGCACGATGCAGTTACCCAGACCCTCTTTTCTACCACCCTTATTGCAGACGTTTTGCCAGAGATCTGGGAGATGAACCCAGACGAAGGTCGTAAACGGCTTGAAGAAGTACGCCAGCTCACTCGCGGCGCTCTGGCTGAGATGCGTACATTGCTGGTGGAATTGCGTCCCAACGCCCTCATTGAAGTTCCCCTGCCCACTTTATTAAGGCAGCTTTCAGAAGCCTTCATCGGACGTACCCGCATTCCTGTCGAACTCAGTTGCGAAGGCGAAGCGAAAATTTCCCCCGATGTACAGATGTGTATCTACCGCCTGGCACAGGAATCTTTGAATAATGTGGCCAAGCATGCCAAAGCCACCCAGGTGGCAGTTACTTTGCGATTAGGCGAAACCGTGCGCCTGACGGTAGTAGATAACGGCGTGGGCTTTGACCCGGCCACCATCACCGCCGACCATCTTGGGCTGAAGATCATGCGCGAACGGGCTGAGGCAATTGGTGCGAAGTACAGCGTTTACAGCGAACCCGGAGAAGGAACCCAGGTCTCACTGGTTTGGGAAAGCGCTTCAATAACGAAAAAAGATCAAACCACCTCAAAATGATGATGAGGATAAGTCACACGATAAAAGAGGAGTTACGATGAGTGAGAGAATACGTGTCATGCTTGTGGATGACCATTCGGTCGTGCGATCCGGCTTGAGCGCTTTTTTAAGCGTCAACCCAGACCTTGAACTGGTGGGGGAAGCTGAAGACGGAGAACAAGCGGTGATCCGTGCCAATCTGCTAAAGCCAGATGTCATCCTTATGGACCTGATGATGCCCATTATGGATGGGATTGCTGCGACCGCTGCGATCAAGAAGAAGAACCCAGAAATTCAGATCCTGGCATTGAGCAGCTTTCAGGAAGACGAGCTGGTACAGAACGCTCTCAAAGCCGGAGCCATTGGTTACTTGATGAAAAACGTAAATGCGCGCGAACTGGCAGCAGCGATCAAGGCCGCCAAAAGCGGAAAAGCCACCCTCTCACCAGAAGCCGCCCAGGCACTCATCCACGCCAGCCTGCAAGCGCAGGAAACTGAGGGGTTGACTGAGCGCGAGTTGGAAGTGCTCAAATACATGGTGGATGGTCTCAACAACGCTGAGATCGCAGAAAAGCTGGTCATCAGCCTGTCTACGGTCAAATATCACATCAGCAACATCCTCTCGAAACTGGGTGTAGATAACCGTGTGGCAGCCGTAACCACTGCAATTCAAAAGAAAATGGTGTAATTTTCTTAATGTATAAATAATGGAAAAGGGAATCTGTACCGACAAATCCCTTTCCCATTTTCAATTTGAACATCTTCCATAAACTACATTTTCCCTGCAAATTCTTTCGGAAAAAGATATCCCATTCCACCCAACTGGACAGGTGAAAATCCCGTCCACATGACCAGTATAAACCCCCACTCATGGTGGGGGTTTATTTTTGCCAACAATCGTAAACTGGTAGCTGTAAAGAAGAAAAAGATGGTTATCCGAGCAGGCTGGAGGTCAAAAATGTTTGAAGCAAATTATCACACCCAATATTCAGAACCGCAGACATTGTCCTCTCCCATTGAACAAACGGCGAAGCTACTGAGCGCTGTTGAAATGTTCAATCGTTCTCGGATGCAGGCAACAGTTGAAAGAATTAAGAGATTCTTCTCTAAACAGGAAAGTTCTCTGGAAGAAGCCCCCACCACAGACAAGCTTGCCGGAAAGAACTTCCACTATGCCGGATTACGAACCGTGAGCCTGTATCAGATCGATGGGTCTCTGGGACGAACAAATGACTTTGACAAGAATTTCAACCCTCTGGCTGATTATCTGCGTGACCGTTGGATTAGGGTTGCTCTGGCCCGCGAAAATGGCATTGCCCTGGATCCTGTGCGCCTGGTACAGGTCGGCGATCACTATTTCGTCGAAGACGGCCACCATCGGATTTCGGTTGCCCATGCGCGCGGCGAGCGTAACATAGACGCCGAGATCATCATCTGGGAGACCAGCATCCAACATTCCTGGAAATAAGGAAACTGAATCATCATGGAGAAATCTCATGTTCATCAAATTGATCGTCTTAATTTTGTTAGTCCTTTCCTACATCTTACTTCGGCCCGAAGATCGGACCGTAATCATCGAGAACTAAATTACACGGAGAGACGTATGAATTCCAAGTTATCTACCCTTTACTTTGGCTTTGTTCTCTTTATCGCTGGTTGTCTGGCTTTTGGCTACACGATCGGGGTGGTTCAATTGCTCACCCCGGTTGTGTGTGCCGCTCTTTTTAGCATCGTCGCATTGTTTTCAACTGCTTTCTATTTCCTTAATGGCGTCCATAATTGGAGTATGCTATTTCCTGCAAGCATCTTCACCGCTCTGGCTGCTTTTACTCTCCTCAAAGCTGACAACCCGGTTTCGCCGGCATTAATGGTGCCATTTCTTGCAGCAATTGCCCTTCCCTTTGCCAATGCTTTCATTGTCAACTACCGCAAAAATTGGTGGGGGGTGTTGCCCATCAGCGGATTGACACTTGGGGCAATGGTCCTTATTAGTAACCAAACCACCAACCAATTGGCCCTTTTAGCAATCGGCACGTTGATTCTGGCAGTCTCATTTGCTGTGATCTATTTCATCCGCGCTTTTCGTTGGGCGTTGGGCGTGGCTTATGGGTTGGTAATTCTGGCTGGAATATTAACTCTGCAGACAAGCTCGCTTGCCATACTCAACGCTCCTGTTGCAATTTTTGCCATCTCTTTTGTCTACTTCTACCAGTATTTTACGAAAGGCAACAAATCCGCCTGGACCATCATCCCTGCCGGACTCCTGGCCACTATTGCGGTTTTAGCCAGCCTTTATTATGTGGGATTGCTTTCCCTAACATCAAGCGGCATTCGTCTGGCCTCTACCCTGGCACTTCTGGGAATGGCCCTCACATTCAGCATTCACTGGTTTCAAAGCAAACAGTCCTGGCCTGGTTTTATCGTATTCCTTCTAATGTGCGCCATCTTCACGAACCAGTATATTTATAGCTTTGAAAAAGCCTGGCCTGTCATAATCCTTTTTGCTGGAGGCTATTGGTTCATGCGTACCTTGCTTAAACCTGTTGCGCAAGAGTAGTAATTTGAAACTTATCCCACTTATAAGAAGAAGCCGAGATCGAACTTAAAGAAGTAAATAGGTTAG
>CAZWKK010000109.1:0-6751 GCA_964634855.1 uncultured Anaerolinea sp. | reverse complement strand
AAAACCTCAAAGGAAATGAATATCTGGGCCCATAGCGCAGTTGGGAGCGCGCCTCAATGGCATTGAGGAGGCCGAGGGTTCGACTCCCTCTGGGTCCACTAAAGCAAATTCAGGAGTAGTAGATCATCCATCAGCGAGCCGGGAGAGCGAGGTGGAAGCCCGACACAGCACCCGTGGAGTGCACGATCGAACTCGCCTGAGGTCCACCGAGTGGATAGCTTTTCCGGTGAAATCAAGTAGCCGGCAACGGTACGCTCGTTATCGCGTCCAGAGAGGTTTGTTGAGTGATCAGCAAACAAGAAGGGTGGTACCACGGAGATTTCCTTCGTCCCTGAGCGGATGGAGGATTTTTATTTTAACTTTCACATGGAGTGAAAATGGCAAAAAAACCGATCCCCAATTACGTACCTGCTGAGATCGAAGGCAAGTGGCAGCAAAAATGGGAAGCCGATGGTCTGTACCATTCGGATATTGATACATCCAAACCCAAGCATTACGCTCTGACCATGCTTCCGTATCCTTCAGGCGACCTTCATATTGGCCACTGGTATGCCATGGCTCCTTCAGATGCTCGTGCGCGCTTCAAGCGTATGAATGGCTATAATGTGATGTTCCCCATTGGCTTTGATGCCTTTGGCCTGCCGGCTGAAAACGCCGCCATCAAGCGCAACATCCATCCCCGCAAATGGACGTATGCCAATATCGACCGCATGCGCGCTCAATTCAAGACCATGGGTGCCATGTTTGATTGGCGCCGTGAGATGATCTCTTCTGACGAGAAATACTACCGCTGGACACAGTGGTTCTTCGTTCAGCTCTACAAACACGGGCTGGCATACCGCAAAATGTCCCCGGTAGATTGGTGCCCCAATTGCAATACCACCCTGGCTCGAGAGCAGGTGTGGGGCGATGACCGCCATTGTGAGCGTTGCGGTACGCCTGTTATTAAAAAGAATTTGTCACAATGGTTCTTCAAGATCACTGACTATGCAGAAGAACTGTTGAACTATGACACCATCGATTGGCCTTCGCGTGTTCGTGTGCTGCAGACAAACTGGATCGGTAAATCCGCTGGCGCTTTGGTTAAGTTCAAGACAGAGGCAGGCGACGAACTGGAAGTGTTTACCACTCGCCCGGATACCCTGTGGGGAGCAACCTTTATGGTGCTGGCCCCTGAGCATCCGTTGGTGAAGAAATTGACCACACCAGAACAGCAAGCCAGTGTTGATGCTTATATCGCAGAAACCATGCGTCAGTCAGATATTCAGCGGGAAGCCGCGGACAAAGAAAAGACCGGTGTTTGGACGGGCGGCTATGCCATCAACCCGGTTTCAGGGGTAAAGATTCCCGTCTGGATCGCAGATTATGTGCTCATGACCTACGGTACCGGCGCTATCATGGCTGTGCCGGCCCATGACCAGCGTGACTTTGAATTTGCGCGCAAATTCAACCTACCTATCAAAGTGGTGGTGCAGCCGGAAGATATGGAAGCCATCGATGCTGACAAGATGACCGAAGCAGTTCCTGCCAAGGGTGCCCTGGTCAATTCTGGGCCGCTGACCGGAACACCAGGCGATCAGTCTATTCAAAAAGCCATCGACTATGTGGCTGAGAAGGGCGTGGGAAAAGGCTCCACCAATTACCGTCTGCGCGATTGGCTCATCAGCCGGCAGCGTTATTGGGGTGCCCCCATCCCCATGATCTTCTGCCCCAAGTGCGGCGTTGTACCGGTGCCAGAAGACCAGTTGCCTGTGACCTTGCCAGATGATGTGGAGTGGAAACCGACCGGCGAAAGTCCGTTGAAGTTGCACCCCACCTGGCGCTTCACCAAATGCCCGGTCTGCGGCGGCGATGCTGAACGCGAAACGGATACCATGGACACTTTTATGTGCTCCAGTTGGTATCATCTGCGTTACCTGAGCCCCGATTGCTCCACATGGCCTTTTGACCAAAAAGAGTACGATTACTGGATGCCCGTTGATACCTATACAGGCGGCATTGAGCATGCCAACATGCACCTGATGTACACCCGCTTCTTCCATAAAGCACTGCGGGATATGGAGATCACTGAAGGTCCAGAGCCTATGCTGCAATTGCGCAATCAGGGCATGGTATTGGGCGAAGATTCTGAAAAGATGTCTAAGAGCCGCGGTAATGTAGTGGCACCCGATGACCTGGTTCAGCGTAACGGTGCAGATGCCGTCCGTGCCTTCTTGATGTTCTTTGCCCGTTGGGATATGGGTGGCCCGTGGAGCAGCGGCGGTATTGATGGCGTGAACCGCTGGTTGCGCCGTGTGTGGACCACCATTCTGGAACCGTTGGAGTCTGTTGCGGTCAAAGATGAGTCTGTTAAAGTGCTACGCCGAAGAGTGCATCAGACTTTGCGAGTGGTCACCAATGACTTTGAACAGTTCGAGTTCAACACCATCGTCTCTGGCCTGATGGAATTAATGAATGAGATGGCCAAGCTGAAAGCTGATACTTATGGCAGCCCGGCCTGGGATGAAGCCTGCGAGATCTATGTCAAGATGCTGGCACCTGTGGCTCCGCATATGACCGAAGAGATGTGGCAGGAGATGGGCAAACCTTACTCAATCCACACCCAGTCCTGGCCTAAAGTAGATGAGGCAGCCGCCAAGGATGAAGAGATTACCCTGGTGGTGCAGGTGAACGGTAAAGTTCGCGACCGTATTCAGGTGCCCGTGGATGTAAGTGATACGGACGCAAAAGAGAAAGCCCTGTCCAGCGAATTGATACAAAAATCGCTGGAAGGCAAGCCCCCAAGACAGGTAATCTACGTCAAAGGTCGTTTGGTAAATATCGTGATCTAGTCTATAATCCGGAGTGTAGTTTTTTTCACTCCGGATTTCTTTTTGCTCAAGGAGGGTAGATATGCGGCTGGCAGAATCGAATTGGATGGAGATAGAGGCTTATCTAAAAAAGGATAATCGCCTGATCCTGGTACTCGGTTCCACAGAACAACACGGCTATTTAAGCGTCAGTTCTGACGTAAAAATTCCGCTCTCCCTGGCAGACGCTGCATCCCAACAGACAGGGGTGCTGGTTGCCCCTCCGTTGAGCTTTGGTGTGTCGCCGCATTTCCTGGCCTATCCTGGCACCATCAGTTTACGCGTGGAAACGATGGCTAACGTGGTGGAAGATATTATTCGTTCTGTTTACCGTCAAGGGTTCAAGCGATTGCTCATCCTCAATGGCCACGGTGGAAATGTGGCAGCCTATTACCGCATCAATGAGCTGGTCAACGAACTGAAGGACGTGAAGCTGGCCTGGTATTCGTGGTGGCAATCGGCTGATGTGCGATCTTTCGCAGACTCACACAATTTGAAGATGTATCACGCCAATTGGAGTGAAGCCTTCCCATTCGTGCGCTGTACCGCCGTCCCACGCAGTGAGAAGCAACCTCTGGATACCAATCGCATCCTCACAGACGAACAAGCCAGAGAGTATTACGGTGATGGCGTACTGGGCGGGGTCTACCAGGTGGATGATTCACTGATGAACGAGATGTTCTCGATCGCTTTAAAGGACGTCTTGCGGCTGATCGAAGTAATCTGAGCTCAGGAGCTTTCCAGGCCTCCCCACAAGCGTTCGGGGAGGCTTTTTTTGTTGATTATTTGACAAATCGGACAAAATACGGAAAAATTATCATTATGCATAATAATCGACGATTAATGGCCATGCTCCGTACAACCGGGGCGATTTTTCCTCTGGCTGTTCTATTCGGCTTTTTGGCCGGTGGACTTGTGGTGCTTCAATCACTGGTCTTAAGCAAGACAATCAACCAGGTTTTCTTACAAAAGCAAACCCTCGAGGCAGTAACCCCTTTTTTGCGCCTCTTTTTGCTCATCATTCTGGTACGGGTCTTGTTCACACTCCTGAACGAGACCTTTGCTGGTTGGGTGGCTAGCAAGATCAAATCAAACCTGCGCGGACAACTGATGGACAAGATCAACCGCCTGGGTCCAGCTTATTTACGTACCCAGCGCAGTGGTGAGCTGGTAACGACCGCCTTGCAAGGTCTGGACGCATTGGATGCTTACTTTAGCCAGTACCTGCCTCAGGTGTTGCTTTCTGCCATGCTTCCCCTGACCATTTTACTTGTGGTCTTCCCGTTGGATCTGTTGACCGGTATGGTGTTCCTGGTAACCGCACCACTAATCCCATACTTCATGGCGCTCGTTGGACGGACTTCGGAAGCAGAGACCAAGAAGCAATGGGTTGCCCTTTCGCGGATGGGGGCAGATTTTTTGGATACCCTGCAGGGGTTAACAACGCTCAAGACGCTGGGTCGTAGCCAGACGCGTGCTTCGCATCTTGAGGTGGTCAGTGATCGCTATCGCGTCGCTACCATGAATGTGTTACGCATTACCTTCCTTTCGGCATTGGTGCTGGAACTGCTGGCCACCATTTCTACGGCTGTGGTGGCAGTTGAGATCGGGCTGCGCTTGCTTTATGGGAAGATCATTTTTGAGCAGGCCTTCTTTATTTTGCTGATTGCGCCAGAGTTTTATCTGCCCATGCGCAACCTGGGCATGCGCTACCATGCGGGAATGACCGGGGTCACGGCTGCAGGTCACATCTTTGCATTGTTGGACCAACCAGAACCTTCCAGGTTGGAAATCGCTAACCTATCGGCGGAACCGCCAGATCTGAGCAAGCCTTTTCAGCTTCAACTGCAAGGGGTGGGATTCCAATATGAAAACCGCAGTGCTCACTCGCTGCAGGCGGTCAATTGTAATTTTGACTCAGGCAAAAAATATGCGCTTATTGGCCGCAGTGGGGCAGGCAAGAGTACATTGATGCAACTGTTAATGCGTTACTTGTTGCCCACAGAAGGGCAGATCCTACTCAATGGTCAAGATGTTCAAACTTGGCCGGTAGAAATGTGGCGTAAACAGATTGCCTGGGTGCCGCAAAAACCAATGTTGTTCAACACAACACTTTTTGAAAATATCCGTCTACAAGATGAATCAATTAGTGAGGAACAGGTTTGGCAAGCTGTAAGGCTGGCTGCTCTGGAACCGCTGGTGAAGCAACTCCCTAAAGGGCTGCATACCTCGTTGGGCGAGTGGGGATCACGCCTCAGCGGAGGGGAGGGTCAGCGGGTGGCGTTGGCCAGAGCCTTCTTGAAGAATGCTCCCCTTATTTTGATGGATGAACCGACGGCCCATTTGGACCCAGAACTGGAATCAAGCCTGGATGCGGCGACTAAGGCGCTGTTGGAACAGCGCACGGTCATCACCATTGCGCATCGCTATTCCACCATTGCCCATGTGGATGAGGTCATTGTATTGGATGGCGGTAGCATTAGTCGGATGGGGGCTCCTGAAGCCGTTTTGTCGGGTCATGGTGATATTGCCGGGCTGTTCCGCGCGGGAGAGGGGGTGGCATGAAGACCCTGTTGCGCTTGTTTTCTTTTATGAAACCTTTCCTTAAAGAGATCAGTCTCTCCATCCTCACCGGGATCATCACCATCGGTACAGGCATTGGCATGCTGGGAACATCGGCATATTTGATCTCTTACGCAGCTTTGCAACCCTCCATCGCTGAATTACAAGTAGCTATAGTAGGTGTGCGTTTCTTTGGCATTACCCGCAGCGTTTTTCGTTATCTGGAACGACTGGTATCACACTCGGTCAATTTGCGTTTGTTGGCAAAGATGCGCGTTTGGTTTTACCGCTCTCTCGAGCCTGGTGCTCCGGCCAACCTGCAGCAACGGCGTGGGGGTGATCTGCTCAACCGGGTGATGGCAGACCTGGAAACGTTGGAAAATTTCTATGTACGTGTGGTTGCCCCAGTGATCGTTGCAGCCGTCATAACCATTGGCATGACCTTCTTTTTGGGAGGGTATTTCTGGCCGCTGGCATTGATCTTGTTTACCGGTATGTTCCTCAATGGATTTGTTGTTCCTCTACTAATGATCCTCATCACCCGTAAGGCCGGAAGCCAGACTGTTGAGGTTCGTTCTGCCCTCTCTTCCACCATGTTGGAGACGTTTCAGGGGTTGGAAGACCTGCAGGCCAGCGGTGCTGAAGGGCGTTGGTTGCAGCAGATCCTCAATTCAGATAAAGAATCTGCCCGGCTGCAGATCTATTATGGCTTTCTCACGGGTCTCACCTCTGGTTTGGCGCTGCTGGTTACAAATATCACAGTTTTGGCTGTGCTCTGGGCAGCCATCCCGCAGGTGAGCCACGGCTTAATGAGTGGCGTTTCGCTGGCAGTGGTAACACTGCTGACCATGGCTTCGTTTGAGGCTACAGGGAACCTGCCCACAGCGGCGCAAAACCTTACCGCCAGCTATGCCGCGGCCAAACGTCTTTTCGAATTAGCCGTGCCCGCGCAATCCAAGATTCCGGTGCAAGACCTCCCTCAGGAGCTGATCAAAAATGCACAATGCTTGCAAATAAATGGCTTGCGCCTAAGTTACCCGGGTTCTGACACTCCGGCGTTGGCAAATATTGATCTTTCTTTGCAACGCGGTGAGCGTGTTGCAATGGTTGGTCCCAGCGGGGCTGGCAAGAGCAGCCTGGCCAACGCGATACTGCGTTTTTGGCCGGTCGAGGCCGGAACGATCCAGATAGACGGAAACGACCTGGATGCCTATTCAGAAATATCTACTCGTGCTTTGTTTGGCGTGATCTCTCAATCAACCTATCTTTTCTCTGAGACCTTACGGGAGAACCTGCTGCTGGCCGCGGAGAAGTGGTCCGCGGTGGCAGAGCGCGTGACC
>CAZWKK010000108.1:1748-6768 GCA_964634855.1 uncultured Anaerolinea sp. | reverse complement strand
CGGAGTTGATGGTTGACATGCACGGCCAAAACCGGATAGCCGAAAGTATGCAGCAGATGGAGCAAACACAAGCTGTCTGGTCCACCAGAAACGCCCACCACAAGCGGCATGTCTTTGTGCAGGCTACAAGTATGAGAAAATGTTTTTTGCAGAGAAGGCAGATCCATGCACCGATTATAGCATTTTCGATCTGAGACCAAGATTTCTTTATCCTCGTTTTACTTGCATAGCGGTTTTATTTATGCTAGACTTTGTTACTGAGAATGGGTGAACATATGGCTGAAAAAATCTTGATCGTTGATGATGATGTTGAAACTTTACGTCTGGTTGGGCTGATGCTCCAGCGCCAGGGGTATGAGATCGCTTCGGCCTCCAATGGGGCTCAAGCCCTCTCGATGGCTCAACGTGAAATGCCAGATCTGATCGTGCTTGACGTGATGATGCCCGATATGGACGGCTACCAGGTCACCTCTTCATTGCGCCAGATGCCCGGCACTGCCCTCACCCCAATTTTGATGTTCACAGCCAAAAGTCAGGTCGATGACAAAGTGGCCGGTTACGATGCCGGCGTTGACGATTACCTCACCAAACCCGTGCATCCTGCTGAACTGGTGGCACATATCAAGGCACTGCTCGGGCGTTCACGCGCCCGCAATTTGGTAGCTGCAGCTCAAGCACCAGCTCAAAAAAGCCACATGGTCGGCGTGGTTGCCTGCCGTGGTGGGCTTGGCGTTTCTTCTTGTGTGCTCAACCTGGCCACCAGCTATGCTCAAACTTATAAGACCCCGGTCTACGCGGTGGAATTACGCCCGGGCCAGGGAACCTGGGCACTGGAATTGGGCTTTAATAATCAAGACGGGCTTTCAAGCCTTTTACAGAAGCAAACTAATGAGATCATTACCAGTGTAGTGGATTCCAGCTTTTTTGCCACCAACTTTGGGCCAAAGATCCTCTTGGCACCTTCAGATGGGGCAAATTTGGATTTTGCCAACATGGCGTCCAAACTTACTGCCATTGTCAAAGCGCTTTCCAATTTACAGGGTGTTGTACTATTAGACATTGGTACCAATTTCATCCCCGGTTTTGAGAATATTTGCCAGAATTTGCAGGAGATGATCATCCTTACCGAGCCCCAACTCGTCACAGTTCGACGCACAAAAAACTTCATCCAGAATATGACCAAGGCCAACTTGTTGGCCGGTAAATCACTTGATCTGGTCATTTACAATCGTGTACGAGCCGATGTGCAGATGAGCTCCATGCAGGTGACTGAGGAGTTGGATGGCATGCCTGTGAGTTTGCTCATTCCGCCTGCGCCAGAGATGGCCAACCAGGCTACCCAGCGACATATGCCGCTCATCAACCTACAACCCGAAAGTCTGGTGAGTCAGCAATTTGCCCGGCTAGCAGAAGTCATTCATGACCACGTAGGTCTATAAACAGCAAAGACCTCCAGACTCAAACTGGAGGTCTTTTTTTTACATTGATCTTGCCCCGCGTCGACCAAATTGCTTTTCCAACAGGTCCACGGATAGGTGGATCATGGTTGGCCGGCCATGGGGGCAGGTACGCGGGCTTTGGCAAGTTTCCAGATCTTGGATCAATTTCTTCTGCTCCTCTACTGAAAGCACCTGTCCGCCTTTAACAGCCATGCGTTTACAAATACGCGCCGCCAAACGATTTTCCTTCTCATTGGCGAGTGGGGTCTCATCTTCTTCAAAATCTTCCACCACGCAGCGTACCGCAGCCACCGGATCGCTGTTCTTGAAGAACGCCGGAATGGAAAGGATCCTGAAGGCAGCATTGCCAAATTCTTCTACTTTGAATCCCAGTTTTTCCAAAATGGGCAAGCTATCGCTCATCAACTGTGCTGTTTGGGGTGGCAACTGAAAGAGCAAGGGCTGTAAAAGTGCCTGGGCATCCGGCACCAACCCCTGAGTAACATAGCGCTCAAATAAAATGCGTTCGTGGGCGGCATGCTGATCGATTAGGTAAAGGCCATCTGGTCCTTCAGCAATCAAGTAAGTAGCGCCAATCTGTCCGATCCAGCGCAGCAAGGGAATAGCACCTGAGGGTAGAATGGAACCCTGCTGCATCGCTTGAGGGGCAATTTCTTCAGTTTCTACCGGCAATTCCAGTTCAGGCTGCGCTTCGCCAGGTTCATTAAGCGCATCCCAGGTAAGGCTGGATTGCGGCGCAAAGTTCGGGTCAATGCGCCAGGTGTTCACACTCACTTGCGGTACCGGAGAATAGGCCAGCAACGCACGTCTCACCGCTCGCTGCATCAAAGAGAAGATCTGATCAGGTTTGCGGAAGCGCACCTCAGCCTTGGCTGGATGTACATTCACATCCACCTCTTCTGGCTCCAATTGAATAAAAAGGATGCTGATGGGATAGCGCCCCACCATGATAAAGGTCTGGTAAGCTTGCATCACCGCTGAAGAAAGGGCGTTTTCCTGCACCCAGCGTCCATTGACAAAGAAAGTCATTTCTTTGCGGTTGGAACGCGTCAATGCAATGGGGCTGATAAACCCCAAAATTCGCACCCCTTCATCGGAAAAATCAACTTCCAGTAATTGGCGGGCCAGTTCCACCCCATAGATCTGCGTCAATACCTCGCGACGATCCCCATTACCGCTGGTCTGCAAGATCACCCGCTCATCCTGGGTCAATTTGAAGGCCTTGTCTGGATAGGCCAGAGCGTACCGGGTGACCAGACCATCAATTTGCTGACGCTCTGTCTGCTCGCGTTTGAGGAACTTCAGCCGGGCGGGCGTATTGTAGAACAGGTCACGCACACTCACCACGGTTCCCACCGGAACCCCCATCACCTCAAGCGGGCTGGCTTTGCCACCATCCACCAGGATGCGTGAGCCGCTCGCCTGGTCTTGAGCGCGAGAAGTGATGGAAAAATGAGAAACAGAAGCAATAGACGCAAGTGCTTCCCCTCGGAAACCAAGGGTACGAATATGAAACAGATCATCTGCGTTGCGTAATTTGCTGGTTGCATGACGGGCGATTGCCAGTTCCACTTCTTCTGGCACAATTCCCACCCCGTCATCGCTGATCTCGATGAGCTGCTGCCCTGCTCCTTCTACCCGGATGGAAATCCGGCGCGCACCGGCATCAATGGCGTTTTCCAGCAATTCCTTTACTACGGAGGCGGGTCGTTCCACCACCTCACCGGCAGCGATTTGAGAGGCAACTTCATCGGGCAGAAGATTGATTGTCATAGATTGAAATTATATCTCAGGCAGCAATAAAAGTTTTGAAAAATCTACCAAAAAAGGTATACTTCAGCCATGTGTTTTGAAACCTTATTCTTCGATCTGGATGACACCCTGTATCCACCCACCTCTGGGCTGTGGAATGCCATTGGTGAACGCATTGAGACCTTCATGCGCGAATACGTGCATATTCCGGCCGCTGAAGTTCGCGATCTACGGACGGCCTTATTCCTGGAGCACGGTTCCACCATGAAAGGGCTGGTCAAACTTTACGGCATTCAGGAACAAGCCTTTCTTGATTATGTGCATGATGTTCCGCTGGCCCGTTTTATCTTTCCCAACCCTGATCTGCGCCAAACATTGCTACTGTACCCGCAACGCAAGGTGATCTTCACCAATGCAGATACCAACCATGCCAATCGTGTGCTAGGGACAATCGGATTGGACGGTATCTTTGAGCAGATTATCGATATTCGCGCCATCCATCCCTTCTGCAAGCCCCAGGTAGAAGCATTCAATGCTGCATTACGACTGGCTTGCGTACAAGATCCACAAAATTGTGTCATGATCGATGATTCTGCCAAGAATCTGCATGCAGCCCGACAGGCGGGGTTGTTCACCATTCAAACAGGCGTCAGCGCCTGCCCCGAAGGAATCGATGCGGCTGTGTTGACTCTACTGGACCTGCCAGATGTACTGCCGGTTTCGGCGTAAAGAGGAATAAATGATCCAATCTATCACCCCCACAGGCTGGCTGATCATCATCGTTTTTGTTCTCTTTGTGATTGGCGTAAATGTAAGCCTTCTCTTGAGCTTCCGCAAAAAGTCTGGCAGCGATCATTGGACGGATAGTATGCGCCACGCTGGTGAAGTGCTGCGTGATCCCTGGAAGAACGAAAACGCCAAATTATCAGAATTATCAGAAAAAGTAGATCAGATAAAACAAAAGAAAAACGATCCAAAAAATTCATGATCGCTTAATCCAATAGGTGTATTGTTATGCAATGTTTGCGGTGACCTGAGCCGCAGGAGATTAATAATATGAACAAGACCGGTCGTAACATTCTTATCGTTTTCTTAGCCTTATTCCTTCTGGCAGGCACTTTCTCCGGAGGGTTGATCTTGGGTTGGATGCTTCCCCAAAAGGGCTCTTTAGATACCACTTTACAGACCAATGTACTGGCCACCCCCGCCTCCACTGATACAACTACAGATACGGCCAAATTGTTTGAACCTTTTTGGCAAGCCTGGCAACTTGTGCATGAAGAATTTGTAAATCAACCCGTTGATGACACCAAGCTGATGGAAGGTGCCATCCGTGGCATGATGGATTCTCTCGGCGACAAACACACCTCTTACATGAGCCCGGAAGAATACAAACAGGCTACGATGCCGCTCGACGGCAGCTACGAAGGCATCGGCGCTTATGTCGATTCTTCTAGCGATTTTCTGACCATCATCACCCCAATGGCTGGCTCCCCGGCGGAAGCTGCCGGTTTGAAAGCTGGCGATGAGATCACGGCCGTTGACGGCAAAGACATGGCCGGGATTGACCCAAATATCGTGCTTCAGTCTGTGCTCGGACCTTCTGGCTCTTCAGTTGTGCTCACAGTCCATCGTCCAGATCCAGAATCCACCTTTGACGTCACCATCAAACGCGCCAAGATCGTTGTGCCCACCCTCGAAAGCAAAATGCTCGACGAAAAGATCGGGTACATTGCCCTGGCTTCCTTTGGCGATACCACGACTGCTGATCTTAAAAAAGCCCTCACCGAGTTGATGGCACAGAACCC
>CAZWKK010000108.1:0-1648 GCA_964634855.1 uncultured Anaerolinea sp. | reverse complement strand
CAATTAAAGAAAGCCATAGAGATTCTCTTGAATAATCAGTAACCTGTGTTATTATTGTTGCGGTAATTTCTATTAAGTTGTTTTAATTGACAGTATTTCTGGCAAAGGGTATAATGCACCTTCGCTGATATTTGAACCTGGGAGAGGCACGTTATGGAATCGAATATTGTTGCGGATACAGACCGCGCAATGGAATTACGACCAAAAATGCAATTTACTGGCACGGTAGCAAAAATTCGTCTGGCGGGAGCTGTGATCGATCTCGGCACGGGTAAACCGGCTGTTCTTCACATCTCGCAGATTGTTACAACGGATAACCAACCGATCAAAAGGGTTGAAGATGTACTTAAGGAAGGGCAACAGATCGAAGTCTGGATCAAGAAGGTCGTTCGCAAAGACGATGACGAACGCATCGAATTGACCATGATCAAACCCCTTGACATGGAATGGCGCGACATCAAAGTCGGCAACCAGGTCAAAGGCAAAGTTGTTCGCCTTGAGAAATTTGGTGCCTTTGTTGAGATCGGTGCAGAACGCCCCGGTTTGATCCACATCAGCGAAATGGCACACGGTTACGTCAAACAGCCGTCTGACGTCGTCAAAGAAGGCGACGAAGTGGATGTGCAGATCATTGATGTAAACCGCCGCAAGAAACAGATCAAGTTGAGCATGAAGGCATTACAGCCCGAACCGGTGGAAGAAGTCAAAGAAAAACCGGCCCGCCCCGCTTCTGCCCCGCGCTCTTCTGAATCTGGCCCCAAACGTGAGAAGAAACCCAGTACTTCTGCCCCACGCAAACCACGCCGCGGCAGCGAAGAAGACAACACCGCCCTCATCGACTCTTTCAACGCTGAATCTGTGGACGTCAATGAGCCCACCGCCATGGAACTGGCCATCCGCGCCGCCATGGAAAAAGCCAAGGACCGCAAGAAGAAGCAAGATGGCAAAAAAGCCGTCTCCAAAGAGCAGGAAGACCTGCTCTCTCGCACCCTGGAAAACAAAGTCCAGACCAACTAAGTAACTTAAAACCATCCTCAAAAGGGATGGTTTTTCTTTGCCACATTGGTTTTTTTATGCTAAACTTGGTAGATGTGTGAGCCATTATGCGACATTTACTTCAAGTCATGACCTACCCTGTAACAATTCCATTCGCCATCTAGTGAGGAGGCGCCGATAAAACGGCCCTCCTCACTTCTTTTAATACAAATCTTTTAGGAGCATCCTATGGCAACCAAATATATCTTTTTCACCGGTGGTGTGGTCAGTTCAGTCGGCAAAGGTGTGACTGCAGCTGCCGTGGGACGCTTATTAAAAGAACGTGGTTTCAAAGTGGCTGTGCAAAAGCTGGATCCGTACATTAATGTGGATCCAGGCACGATGAGTCCCTACCAGCACGGTGAAGTTTTTGTGCTGGATGATGGCGCCGAAACTGATCTTGACCTAGGCCATTATGAACGCTTTATTGATATTCGCCTCAATCGCGTTTGCAACATCACAACTGGGCAGGTTTATGCTGAGGTCATCGCCGCTGAGCGCCGCGGTGATTTTCTGGGCGGCACCATTCAGGTGATCCCGCACATCACCAATGAGATCAAACGGCGTATCAACCTGGTGGCCAAGACCACCGGCGCAGAGATCGTATTGGTCG
>CAZWKK010000107.1:0-6799 GCA_964634855.1 uncultured Anaerolinea sp. | reverse complement strand
CCAGGGTGAACATAGGGGGCAATGCCTTCAGCGGCGCTGACGATGAAAGAAAGGTCAGGATCACCGGTTTGGCGCAAAGGGGTGGGCACGCAGATGGCCACAGCATCGATCTCTTTGAGAATGGAATAATCGGTGGTGCCGCGTAATTTGCCGGCTTTGACCAACTTTTCCACTTTCTCTGAAGGTACATCCATGATGTAGCTTTCAAACTTGTTGAGCTTGTCCATCTTCTCTTTGACGGGATCAATGCCTGTGACGTTAAAACCAGCTTCAGCAAAGACAGTTGAGAAAGGCAAGCCAACGTAACCCATACCCAAAACAGCCACACGGGCGGTCTTGTTCTTAAACTTTTCGATCAAAATATTTGCATAATCCATTGTTCACCTGTGGTCTAAAAAAGACTGAGTTGTTCGGCAGGACCTTCATCAGGGCTGGCCGGTGATTCATTTGTTTGAGGAACGCTTTTTTCTGTTTTTTGGATCTGTTGATCCTTCATTTGTTTTAAAAACTGCGGCAACAATTTGAAATCTTCGATCACTTGCGGTTTCAAGGAGGGCTGATGCAGTGCCGCAGCGGGGTGGAACATGGGAACGATCATCCGGCCATTGATCATGCTGGCCTGGCCGTGGATCTCGCTGATCTTGAAGTTCGGCAGGAACTTGGCCATGGAGAACCGCCCCAGGGTGACGATCACCCGTGGGTTGATGGCTTTGATCTGCTCGTCCAGGTATCCAGCGCAAGCCTGTAATTCTTCTGGCAGGGGATCGCGGTTGCCAGGGGGGCGGCATTTGACCACATTGCAAATGAAAACTTCGCTGCGTTTTAAACCGGCCACGCCCAACAATTCATCCAGGAATTTACCAGCCTGCCCCACAAAGGGACGACCTTCTTCATTTTCGTAGAAGCCGGGGCCTTCGCCAATGAACATGATCTCAGAATTGGCAGGTCCTTCACCCGGTACAGATTTCTTGCGAGAGAAATGAAGAGCACATTTTTCGCACGTTCGTACCTGGTCGGCAACATGGCTGAGTGTTTCTTCTGCATTCATAGAAGGGATCTCCCGTCTGTGGAGTTCTAATCTTCTATTTTACCTTACCCGCGCAAATCGAACAGGGCAGGATTAATGGGTTGCAAGCTCATCAGAATGGCGTCTTCGTTGTTATCCTGGTAATAGCGGGGGCGGATGGCATCTTGCTGATATCCAAGAGACATGTAAAGCGACTGAGCGGGAATGTTGTTGCGGCGAACTTCCAAATAGGAGACCACTGCCCCTTCTTGCATGGCCGAACTCAACCCATGCACCATCAGTCTGCGGCCAATGTGCTGACGACGATATTCGGCGGCTGTAGCTATGGTGGCAATATGGTATTCATCCACGATCAGCCAGGCGACCAGAAGTCCGGCCAGGGTTGTTTCTCCATCTGCGTTCGTGACCTCTGCCACCCAACAGCGAGATGCCTCGTTTTCCTGGACCTCGAATACAAAAGAAGAACGTGGCCAAGGCAGACTGAAGGAAGCATGGTCAATTTCGACCACGCGGTCAAGGTCTTCCATGCGCATTTTGCGGATCTGAAGGATTGGTTCAGCCGGAGAGAGGTTCAATCGGGGATGGCCTCAGCGACGTGCAGATAGATGGGGGCAAGCGAGATGGGCTCATCTTGTTCGCCCGCCTGAAAGCGTTTCCAGGCAAGTTCAGCCAGCATGGCAGGATGGCGCAGACAAAAGGCTGGCGAGGCCACGATGGCATTCTTCCATTTTCGGCTCAGTGTTTGGCGTTCTTCTGCATCAAACTCGCCGCAGATGTAGGTGGGTTGGTTGATCTGAGCAGAAAGGTCTTCTGCAGTGACGATGGTGGCCGCTCCCATACTTTTCCAGTGGCCATCTTTGTTTTCATACCAGGCAACGGCCAAACGGCCACGGCCTGCTGGCAATACTGCTGCCATGGGCATGTTAAGCAATGGTTGTTGAGCAGCAAGGTAATCTAATGTTGGGATCCCCAGCAGGGGAATCTTGAGCGATAAGGCCATGCCTTTGGCAAGAGCAAGGCCAATGCGCAGACTGGTAAAAGAACCGGGTCCAAGTCCGCAGGCAATGGCCTGAAGGTCAGTGGGTTTTACGTTGCAACGTTTGAGCAGATCATCTACAGCAGGGGCCAGCTCTACTGTGTGATGGGTCTTGGTCTGCCAGGTTATTTCACCGGCGACCTGGACGCCATCATATAGCGCCAGGCCAATGGTTTGCGTGGAGGTATCCACGGCTAATAACATAATTAACCTCCAAAAGCCAGGTGTTTGAGTTCACCGGCCAGAGCTTCGTATCGTTTTCCGTGCGGATAAAAGGCCAGACTGCGTTGTTCATCATTTACATACGCAAGCTGAACTTCCAAATGCTCAACAGGCAACGCAGATTGAATGCGTTCTGCCCACTCTACCAACAAGGCGCCGCTGCGCATCATCTCATCAAGGTCCAGGTCTTCTGCCTCAAGAGCAGATTGGATGCGGTAGGCATCCATATGATGGATGAGAGCGCCATCAGGGCGGCGGTACACGTTCACCAGCACAAAGGTTGGGCTGGATACCTCATCTACTGAGCCCCACCCCTGGGCAATGCCCTGCACAAAGGTGGTTTTGCCGGCGCCCAGGTCTCCGTGCAATGCCAGCACGTCACCGGGTTTGAGCATGGCGCCCAGGCGAAAACCAACGCGTCGCGTTTGTTCGGGTGCGCGGCTGAGAAAATCAAAACTGTTGGCTGAATAAGTAGGCATAGTGTAGAAATTATAAGTCAGAGAGGAAGACGGGGCAAGTTGCCTATTCGCCTCTGACCACCTTCATTAAATGTTGGGCGATCTGCCTGGCGGCCAGTGGTCGGGCTACGCTGCGGCTGGCTGCGGTTGTCTCAGAAAGGCGGTCCGGGTGTTTAAGCCAGTTCTGAATAACTGAGACCACCATGGCGGGTTCTGGTGCCCAGGTGCCTGCACCTTCACCGATCACGTAAAGCACATTGCCTTCTTCTTGCCCGGGCAGGCGGCTGTAGAGGATGATGGGCAGGCCGGAAATGAACCCCTCGCTGATAGTGCCTGGGCCGGCTTTGGTAATGAGCACGTCCGCAGCCGCCATCAGTTCCGGCATGTTCTGCACAAAACCGTAGATCTTGTGTGGGATGTTCCAGGTACGGTTCTCCAACTTCTCTTGCAAGCGCTGATTGCGCCCGGTGACTACAATGAGGTTCACAGGCAGTTTGGCTGCATCAATGGCCTGCGCGGTGGCTTCCAACGGACCCATGCCTTCACCTCCGCCGACCAGCAGCAAGGTCAATCCTTCAGCAGGCCATTCCAGCTTCTGGCGCAGTTCAGCCTTGTTCTCGTGTGGGTGGCAGAAGCGATCCGCAACCGGCAGGCCGCATACTACAAGTTTGGCTGGGTCAACACCCAGATCCTCGCCGCGCTGCTTGGCAAGGTCAGTAGGGACAATGATGAGGTCAGCTTTGTTATCAAACCAAAGCGCATGGGTGGAGACCATATCGGTGACCACGGTGACAAAGGGAAGCTTTTTGCGGTGAGCGGTCTGGCGGATGAGCGTGTTCATGAAGGGATGAACCGAGATGACCAGATCACATGGGTGGTCTGCCAGTAAATTGCGCGAAGCGGAATAATAGTAAGGGAAGGCGGCGCGGGTCATCAATTTGACCTGACGCTCGCTATCGGTCAGTTTGTAGCTCATACCCCAAAGTCTTGAGTTCTTGGAGACAATGGGGTAGATCTCAGGGGCGAGGTTCAAAGGCGGCGGGGCATACTCTTTAAAGAAGTCCACCTTCTCGGCGCTGAACTGGCCGGGGAACTCCAGATCCAACGCTTCAATGATGGCTTCAACCGCGCTGCGATGGCCGCCGCCGGTATCTGAAAATAAAAACAATAAACGAGGGGGATTATTGGATGGGTTCATCCTTGGTTTCTCCGGGGAGGTAGGCTTTCATTCGATGGGCCAATTCACGACGAGAGAGCAGCACCCGGTGCCCACATTTGAGGCATTCCAGGCCGATATCTGCTCCCAGGCGTACAATACTCCATTCGTAACTGCCGCAGGGGTGCGGTTTGCGTAAACGAACGACGTCTCCGATGTTTAAGTCAGGTAGCATGAAGAGATTATATCTCAACATGTTATAATGCCAGCAACCCTGCTGAGAGGGTGGGGATTTTATGCTCAACCTGGCTCCCGACGAACTGATCTGCCGTGTGATCACGCTGGTGATCGCATTTACCTTTCACGAATTTTTCCATGCTGCCGTGGCAGACCACTTTGGCGATACGACTGCACGTGATGCAGGGCGCCTTACCCTCAACCCACTGGTGCATCTGGATATTTTTGGCAGCCTGCTGTTATTGGTCAGCGGCTTTGGATGGGCCAAATCCACCCCCATCAACCCGGCTGTATTGCGTCAGCGCTCCCGTTTCGCTTTGCTTTGGGTCTCACTGGCCGGGCCAATCTCGAACCTGATGCTGGCCATTGGTGCAGCGCTGCCTATCCGTTTTGGTTGGGTGAAACTTGCACTGCCAAGTGGGGTGATCCCTACCTTCGGCGAGTTTCTCTACGTATTTATGATGATCAACCTTTCGTTGATGGTCTTTAACCTGATCCCCTTACCGCCGTTGGATGGTGAAAAGATCCTCCAATCGCTTTTACCTGACCAGGTTGCCAATTTTTATGCCAAAATCAGTCCGTACGGCCCGATTCTTTTTATTCTGGTTCTTTTCGTTGGA
This sequence comes from uncultured Anaerolinea sp., assembly GCA_964634855.1. Classification (GTDB taxonomy): domain Bacteria; phylum Chloroflexota; class Anaerolineae; order Anaerolineales; family Anaerolineaceae; genus UBA6107. The sequence goes on along the minus strand of CAZWKK010000107.1, from coordinate 2,043 downwards.
CCGTTGGTGGGTTTAGACATCATTGGTTGGATCATGACCCCGGCTGTGCGGGGAATGCGCAGCTTATTGATTGGAGTATGACATGGGCGCAAAAATTGCCGTTATCGGTTTACATCAAATTGGGCAATCGGTTGGATTAGCCTTAAAACAGTATGGTGAGAGACTCACCGTAGTGGGGTTTGATCCGGAGCCAGCACAAAATGAAAAAGTGGTGAAAAAGGAAATCTTCCATAAGATCGAGGAGGATGGCGAAACCCTGGTGAAGGATACCGATGTGATCTTGTTGGCCGTGCCTGCCGATGAAGTGCACGCCATGATCGAATCGATTGCCAAGTGGATCAAACCCGGCGCCTGCATCATCGATACCTCGCATCTGGTTCAACACATGGATGAGTTCGCTGCCGCCAAATTGCCTGCCGAAAGCAACTTCATCACTGCCATTCCTGTGCTTAACCCTGCCTATTTAGATGAAAGCGGCGATGCGCTGGAAGAACCCCATGCTGACCTTTTCAAGAATGGGGCACTGATCATCTGCAGCGGAGTTTCTACCCCTGAAGGGGTTATCAAAACCGCAGCAGATTTCGCTCAGCTTCTGGGCGCCCAGGCGTATTTCACGGATGTGGACGAAGCATCCGCCATCTTCGCCAAAGTGGAATTATTACCCAAACTAACCGCAGCCGTCTTCTTGAACCAATCTGTGGTGGGCAAGATCCACAGCGATAGTCATCGCCTGGCTGACAAAGCTTTCTTGCACAGCACCAAAACCATAGAGAACCTGCCAGAGTTCCAGGAGTTTGGCAAATCTCTGCTGGTAAATCGGGAAACCTCGCTGCAAAGTATTGATACTCTGGTGGAAGGTCTGTTGCAGGTACGTGAGTGGATCGAAAACAATGATGCCGCTGCATTGCAAAAGTACTTTGCTGCAGCTCAAGTGGGACGTTCTGATTGGCTTGACTATAAAAGATCTTTGGATTGGAGCACGCCGAGTGGATCTGCCAAGGAAGAGAAGCACACGGTTGTGGAACACACCGCGTGGTTTGGTAATTTTTGGAAAAAGAAATCGAACTGAGAAATGGCTTATTACTGCTACATTCTTGAATGTGCAGACGGCAGTTACTACACCGGTTGGACGCTCGACCCCGCCCGGCGTGAGAAACAGCATAACAGCGGTCGGGGAGCCATGTACACCAAATTTCACCGTCCGGTAAAGCTGGTCTATGTTGAAGAACAACCTGACCGCACGGTTGCCATGCGGCGGGAAATTGAGATCAAAAAACTGACCCACAAACAGAAAGCCCAGTTGGTTAATTTGGCAAGCAGGCAGGAAGAGATGACCGATCAATCCATACAGAAGATCAAAATTTTATCTCCGGGGCGGGTGAACCTGCTCGGAGAACACGTTGATTACAACGATGGCCTGGTACTGCCGGCTGCCATTGACAAAGAGGTGGTCATTGAGGCAACCCCGCTGGTAGAACCACTCATTCGCATCAAGGCGCGCGATCTGAACGAAGCAGTAGAAATGACCCTGGCTTCCATTGCCAAAAAGCAAGATGTGAACGGCAAATCGTTGCCAGGTTGGGCTTTGTACCCGGCTGGGGTGGCTCATGTGCTGCGTAAATATCTGCTGGATGTGAACGGCGTGGAGGCTGAGTTCAGCTCCAACCTGCCCATTGGGGCAGGCCTCAGCAGTTCGGCGGCAGTGGAAGTCGGCTTTGCCGTATTATGGGAACGATTGGGTGGTTGGAATATTGACCGCATGACCCTGGCGCAATTTTGCCAGGAGGCAGAAGTGAACTATGTGGGTGTCAACTGTGGTCTGATGGATCAGTTCGCCTGCGCCAATGGCGTGAAAGGCAGCGCTTTGCTGCTGGATACCCGCTCTTTAGACTGGCGCCCGGTAAAATTACCAGCGGGCACCTGCATTGTGGTGGCAGATTCCGGTGTGCGCCACAGTCTGGTGACCTCGGAATACAACACCCGCCATGAAGAATGTAATGAAGCAGTACGCATCCTCAAGAAGCACAAGGCGTCCATCAAAGC
>CAZWKK010000106.1:0-6819 GCA_964634855.1 uncultured Anaerolinea sp. | reverse complement strand
TCCATCGAATACTCCTGGCGCACTTCCATGCGCACCAGGTAGTACAGATCAAATAACCCTTGTTGGTAGGTGTTGCCCAGCCCTACTGCAGCATGGTAGCCTGAATTAGCGGCGACATTGACCACAGTTTTATCGATCATGCCGAAGGGATAGGCAAATGATTTAACATCCAGGCCGAACTTCTCGTTCAACCGAGTACGGCTCTCACCAATTTCATATGCCAGTGTGCCCTCATTTTGCGTGAGGTCAATGTGCGACATGCTGTGACTGCCAATTTCCCACCCAGCCTTGACCAGCTCACCAACCTGGTCAGAGGTAATATATTGTGGTGCATCGATCCATTTAACGATCAAAAACGCCGTGGCAACAAATTTGTATTTCTGCAGAATAGGTAAGGCATCGCTCACCATATCGGCATCGCCATCATCAAAGGTGATCACCACTGGTTTCTTAGGCATTTGCCCACCATACAAGATCAGATCAGAAAGTTGGGAAATCGTGATCGTTTGATATCCATGATCTGAGAGCCACTTCATCTGTTGATCAAATACTTCAGGGCTAACAAAATAGCGGTTTCCAGGCCCTTTATCGCTGATGTGATGATACAACAAGATCGGCACATCCAGCGTCTTTCCTGCTTCCACCTGAACCAGTTCTGGTGTGGGAGTAAAAGTAGGTTCAGGTGTATTGGTGGGTTGTGGGGTAGGCGTTTCTGTTGGGGGCAATGGCGTAACCGTAAAGGTAGGCGTAGGACTGGATTTAAATAGTGAACTTAACGGCGCTGAACCAGCACTTCCCAGGCCACTGCATCCAACAAGGATAAAAACAGCTACCAATAAAATACTAATGCCAACAATTTGTTGATTCTTCAATGACATGCTCATCTCCAGGTTAAAAAACCACTACATCCACTTCTGATCCTGCTTCGAGACCGTTCGCATCTCGTTGAATGTAAACCAGTCCATCTGCTCCTGCCAACTGAAAGATCAAATTACTCTTAAAGAACACCGGTCTGGCAATTAACCCCGAATCCGTGTTTTCCAACATTACCGGAATCCATTCATCCCGACCCGATTGAGAAGCATAGTTCAGCTCCAGACGCGCTTTTAGGGTTGGAGTAGCCATACGCTGGCTGCCGCCCTGCATCCAACGCACCACGGGCCGAACAAAGAAATGTGCGATAACCATGGCGCTTACCGGGTTGCCTGGCAAGCCAATAACCGGTTTACCAGCGCAATAGGCTAAAATGGTAGGCTTGCCTGGCCGAATGTTGATGCCATGAACTAAAACCCCAGGCTCGCCCAGCAATCGAATTGCCTCAGCGGTCATATCTCGGGTGCTTGCCGACGACCCCGCGGAGATTACAACTGCATCGTTCTCCTGATAAGCCTGACGGATTACACTGGAGATTTGTTCCCAGTTATCTGGCAAAATTGGATAGGTTACTGCGATCCCCCCCTCAGATTCGATCAACGCCGCCAGCATGCCTGAATTGACATCGCGTACCTGCCCCAGTTGCGGCGTTTGGTGTGGAGGGATTACCTCATCACCGCTGGAGAGCAGGGCAATCCGTGGGCGTGCAGCCACTTTGACCTGCATTTTGCCTAATGCCAGCAGCCCACCAATTTCAGCAGGGCGAATGCGTCTTCCTGCGGTCAAAACAGTCTGCCCTGGCTTGACATCTTCGCCCTTAAAGATCACATTTTCGCCGACAGCCACCAATTTGTAAACTTCAAGGTCATTGGTGGATGTCTTTTGAGACAACTCCAAAATCACAACTGCATCGGCTCCTTCAGGGAGCATCCCCCCAGTATGGATCAATGCTGCCTCACCTGATTTCAGGGTAAATTGAGGTTCGGCACCCATCGGGACTTCACCGATGATCTTTAGATAGATCGGGAAAGTATCACTCGCACCCCGAGTATCTTTTGCGTGAACCGCATAGCCATCCATGGAACTGCGTGTGAATGGAGGCAGATATTCCTGAGCAACTACCTCTTCCATCAGATAGCGGCCGGCAGCCTGGGTACTGGGAATGATCTCTGTCTTGAGGTCAGCACCGCGCATGGCTCCGTACAGGCGTTGCCTGGCCTCATCTGCGTTGGCGAGCTTCAAGAATTCAGGCATAAGTTACCTGATCCATAAAGTGATGGCAAACAAATACACGCCTACTAAAAAGGTTGCCCAAGCGTTGATACGTAAAAGCTGCCAGATGGGCTTGTTCCCTTCCCCAATCCGTTGGATCTGAACAAACTGAAAGATTCCCAAAGGCAACGCCAGAAAAAATGGCCAGGCCAGACCCCAGGGCATCCTGAGCACTACAAATCCGCCTACCAGCAAAAAGGCGATTAGGATGGAGAGGTTATGCAAGGTCATTCCCGCCTGCCAACCAACTTTACCGATGAGGGAGGCAGCTCCGTGTTTGAGATCAAAGGAAAAATACTCAAATGAGACCGCAATGCGTAGTGCCAGGTAAAGGAAGGTCAACGGCAGGGTTGTCATTAGCAACAGGGTATGCAGTTCGGATTGTTGTAGCAAGAACGCCTGCATTGGGAACAAATTGGCAATGAGCAATGCTTCGATTAATTCACTGTAGCCAAGTTTTTCCAATCGTAATGGAGGAACCACCGCGGCAAACACCAGAAACAGACTCAGCCCGAGAAGGAGCAATTCGGTGTAATTGATAGCCTGTTTGACCATTAGAAGAACCGTGATCGCCGCACCGAATGCCAGGGAGACTAAACCTATCTGCATCAGCAATGGTCGTGGTATGGATTTGGTTTCTACAAACTCTGCTTCGTCCTCTAAATGACGCTTCCCTAGGATTGGAGCAGGAATGGCCTCTGGATACGTGTAATAAGCCGAGAGAAAGTTCTTGACCAGCAAAAAAAGAAGGATCAACACAGAACCCAAAATTGCATTGGTCCAATTGATGCTTTTTCCTAAATAATTGACGATGCCCAAACCAAGGGTGTATGTGAACAACCCTGCCAATAATTCCATGGGGCGGGAAATTCTTAATATTGAAAGAAGCAAGGGATTTTTAATTTCCATTTGATCCTTGTCTGAGGTCTATTGAGGAGCCAAAGTCGGAGAAGGACTTGGCGTTGGAGGGACAACGAGTGTACCCGGAGGTGGTGTAGTAGTGGCTGTGCCGGCCGCTGGAGCTGTTCCATTGATGGTGAAGCGACCAGATGCTTTCCAGGTGGAACCTACAAAGATCTGCACCTCGTATTCACCAGGCAGCCACTCTGCGGCTGGTAACTGGCAATCTGTGTAGCCGTAACCACCAGGAGTATAGTTCCAGGGCTTGGTCTCAAGAAAGATCACCTTGCCTTGATACAACCAGGCTGCAGTCCATTGCACACCTGTGACCATTTTATCGTAGGAGAATCCGCCAAAAATATGGGTCACACCGGCATCGAACGAAGTAACAGGTTTGGTAACCACCCCATCTTCAACCGTAGTGGAAAAAGTGATCGGGCTGAATACTGCGCCAGCATCTGGGCCGATGGGTGTTTGAATAGTGGCGATTGCCTCAGTCGGCAAGCTTGGGGTGTAAGTCTGGGCCAAAGTGAGCGTAATGGTAGGTGTAAGCGTATCTTTTAGGGTTGGTGTAATGGTCGGCGTCAATGTAATCGTCGGGGTACGCGTCACCGTTGGTGAAGGAGGAAAGTAGCGGTAAGCGACAGGTTCACCAAAACGGGCTAAAACACCAGCGAATATGGCCAGCACAACTGCCAAAAAGATCAGGCGCCAACCCTGCATCACCAGATCTTGCCTTTTCTTGAAAAATTGCAGACCTTTGCCAACGCGGATAGAGCGGAAGGCAAGCACCAGGCTGACGATAAGCCCAATACCAATAAAGACCAGCAACACTTTAATTGTCATTGCAATATCGATATTCATAGCACAATTCTACCAGTGGTCAAATTATACTATGGCAAATAATCGAGATTAAAGTACGAACATTGTGCAATTGGGACAAAGAACCGATTAGACAGAAGAAAATTACCTGCAATGATTGGGTAATCGTATCTCTTTCTTAAGGAACAAAGAAAATACTGATAGACCCATTTGAGTTTTTCAATTGATATGAGGCGGGGACGGGCAAATATTTATCTGAAATTATCGCGTAAGATCCACTTGGAATCTCAGCAAAATCAGTAAATGGAATAACCTCTCGGGTGCGATCAACTCCAAACAAAGAAAACTCAATTATCTTGTCTTCGATTTTCGTGTATATTCGTTGCCCTGATTCAACAGAACTGTTTATGAAATCAGCATCAACCCTACTTGAGTTACTTTCGTAGAACATTCTGCCGTAATAACTCTGACCAAGATATGTCCCTTTTTGAGGAGCGGTCAAACTCAGATCGTTCGAAACCAGGTAGAGTGATTTCTTGTACAGACTGTTTGCTAGGTTGGTTACCTTAATATTAATTACATAGATCTCACGAAATTCAATGAGTTGATTCTGATTGAGGAGCAAGCGTGCATCGTTGAATAACAGCACATTCACTGAGAGCACCAGCGTACAAGCGGTGATGATGACCATTAGCCCAGTTTGTAAATACTTCTTAGTGGGAAAAATTGAGAAGGTTAATGGCATGTAGATCATCACTGCCGGAATCAGGTACCTTCCACGATTTGGTCCCCAACCGCCCTTAAAGAAAACGAGCGACAAGAAAAATATCAGGATCAATCCAAAAGCAAAGAGCGCGTACTTCTTGGCCAAAGTGTTCTTCTTGATCAAAACGCTGACAAGAATTATCGGGAAGAGAAAAATACTTAATGGGCCAAACCAGGCTGAATTTTCACTTAATGTTTGTGGCTCGTTGTATTCAAAGTGAATTTCCTCACCTTTCGGAATAAACGCCTTTTCCTCCAGGTTCAAACCTAAACCACCAGTAATCCTCGCGGTGGCAGCGTTCTTGGCATTAAGTGCCTGTAAATAGAGGTTTCCAGACATCCCTTCCAGACTTGTTGCCTGGTAGAGATAGCGGAAAAGATTCGTCGAGTATCCTTGAAAGGTCATTTTATCTGAATTGTTTGAATCACCAATTGATAGTGAGGCAAACATATCGCTCTTCTCCAGATCAGCGAAGACGAATTTTTGCAAATACTTCAAGGACGAAAACGCTAGAAAATTCACCAGTAATAGTGTCGCCAAAATGACGAACTTTTTCCAGTTTAGGGTCTTTTTTATAAACAGAAGCAACATCGCGAAGAGATAAATAGGCAAAAAAAGGAAAGCCGTTTGCTTTGACCCGATTGAGATCGCAACAGGCAAAGTTGAAACGAGGAGAAAGCGTTCTTGATGCGTTTTTATAAAAGCCATAAAGAAAAACACAGCCGAAACTAATAACGCTGCCAGGAAAAGATCCCCTTGCAAAGAAAAGGTTTGCAACATGACCACAGGGAATGAAGCTGTCAACAGAACCGTCAGGCTCGCTTGTCGATTATTCGCCCCCAACATCATGGCGATTTCATAGATCGAAGCCAGACTGGCTACCAAAGCAGCCCAATGCACTAGAAAGAATAAATTGTCCCTACCAGCTAATAAGAAAAGATAAGCCCCTTGTAAGGAAGGGATTAATGGATACGTTATTTGTGTTTGAACAGTCGGATTCCAATCACCGAGGTTATTGTGCTGCAACCAATAGTAGATCCTGGGGAGATGCGTATGAAGTGAATCCAAATTATTGATCACTCCAAGTTGCCCAATGTAGAACAAGGCACCCAGCAAGACCAAGGTCAGTGCTAAAAAGAATACCCCTTCCCGTTTGGGAAGAAGAGGTGAAAAATCCTTAGCAGCAATCTTTTGCCAAAAGATCTTCAATTTAAATTTTGCCAAACCAAAGCAAACGCCGACTGACAAAATGGTTTGAAACAGAATGAACAGCCAGGGAGAATTCAATTGATTGAACAAACTGAGGATTTGCAGGATCAGCGTATTTGCTGCCACAGTCAACAGAAACAAAATAGTTATGAGCTTTCCCCAGGAGATTACATCAAACAAATAAACAGAAATGACTATTGCAATGATCAAGTAAAGGAGAATTGAGAAGATCAGCATTGTGTTTTGTCTTCCTGCCTCTGGAAATTAATCAAACCCAATTTGATGTTTGTTCAAATGGTCAGCTAGTCGCTTAATTATAGAGTACCTAAAGTGAAAATGGCAATTGACAATTTCTGAAGCCGCCTAATATTAAAATGTCAATAACGATGATCAGGGAATTTTTACAAGGTCTTACTCGCCCAGTTCTTGCCGGGTTGCCTGCCTCCGTGCTTTGCGTAATACATTGAGAATCTGCGACAATGCTTTCTCGTAAAGGAAGTAACCAAAGTGATTGAGTACAAAATCCCAGGCGCCACAGGTGCGCAGTACTTTAGCGCCCAATCCTTCTTTGAAGCGGAAAACGCCAGACATGGAATCTTCTCCATCAAAAGTATCCGGAGCACCCCAAAGATCGTAGATCTCACAACCCTTGGATGCAGCCAGCCGCATGGCTTCCCATTGAAGGAGGTAATTGGGCATCTTTTCCCGGTGAAGCGCAGTAGACATGCCATGCAAGTACCAGGCACTCTTGCCAAAGTAAAACAGCATGAGCCCAGCCACCATTTGTCCTTCAAATTCTGCCACCAAGGGTGACATCATCTCTGCCCGCATAAACTTATGCCAGAGACCCACATAGTACTCTTCTGACCGGATAACAAAGCCATCGCGAACGGAGGTTTCGGCATACATTTTGTAGATCAGTGGCAGCTCAGAATCGTTGGCTACGCGCACAGAAATACCGTTTTTCTGTGCCAAGC
>CAZWKK010000105.1:3540-6858 GCA_964634855.1 uncultured Anaerolinea sp. | reverse complement strand
GGTGCTGTCAAAGGGTAGATTGGAAAGTTGTTCTGAGATTTGCAGGTAAAAAACATTTTTGACTTTAGAAGGTATCAATTTTATGAACTATCGTGAAACAACTCTTCCAATCGAAAAACGGGTTGCCTCTTTACTCAAAGAAATGACCCTTCCCGAAAAGATCGCTCAGATGGGATCCTGTTGGTTTGAGGAACTGACAACAGCGGGAAAATTTGATGACGAAAAAGCCAAAGCCCGTTTGCAACCGGGAATTGGTCAGGTTACCCGCGTCGGTGGTAATTCCATCCAACCACCGGCAGAAATTGCCCGTTCTGCCAACCGGGTTCAAAAACTTCTTGTAGAGGGAACCCGTCTTGGCATCCCTGCCATTGTTCATGAAGAATGCTGTAATGGTGGCATGTTCCTGGGTGCTACATTATTCCCCCAAATGATCGGCCTGGCCTGTTCCTTTAAGCCTGAATTAGCCCACAAAATGACGGATATTATCCGCCAGCAGTGCCGTGCGCTTGGATCTCACCAGGGGCTTGCACCTGTTTTAGATATTGGCCGTGATCCACGTTGGGGACGCATTGAGGAAACATTTGGCGAAGATCCCTTCCTCATCAGTCAGTTTGGCGTTGAATATATCCGCGGCCTTCAATCTGACGATTTGAGCAAGGGCGTCATGGCCACTGGCAAGCATTTTATTGGTCACAGTTTTTCAATGGGCGGCTTGAATTGTGCGCCGGTCTCCATGGGTATGCGTACTCTAAAAGAGACCTACCTCTATCCATTCGAAGCTGCCATTCGCAAAGCAAATCTCGCCACCATGATGAACTCTTATCCGGAGATCGATGGGGATGTCGTTGCTGCAACTCCTGAGTACCTAACGAACCTTTTGCGTGGTGAGCTTGGCTTTGATGGTTTGATCGTCTCAGACTATCAGGCGATCTCCATGTTGAAGACGTACCATTCCATCACAGAAGACCTGACGGAAGCAGCCATTCTATCCATCCGCGCCGGTATTGAAGTTGAATTGCCGACGAATGAGACGTTCAACGAAGCCCTGATCGCTGCCATTGAAAATGGCGGCCTGGAAATGGAATTAGTGGATCGTGCCGTTGCCAGACATCTTACCAAAAAATTTGAGCTGGGCTTGTTCGAGCATCCGTTTGTTGAAGAGACCAACTTCTCAGATCTGATGGATGGACCTGACAAGCGTGAAGCTGCGGCTGAAATTGCCCGTCAGAGCATGGTATTGCTTAGCAATAATGGGGTGCTTCCCCTTTCTAAAGAGTTGAAGACCATCGCCGTAGTTGGCCCCAATGCTGATGATTCCCGTTGTTTGCAGAGTGACTATTCCTATACTGCAATGGTCGAGTTGCAACTCTATCAACATCCAGAAGGTTCGGTCTTTGCAAACCTGGACCCCAACACTCTGGCTGTAGAAAAAGTGAAGGTTCCCAGTCTTTTGAATGCACTCGAGAAATTCCTTCCAACGACAAAGTTTGTCTATGCAAAAGGTGCAGATCTGAATTCGGATGATGTTTCAAATATTCCATCAGCCGTGAAGGTTGCAGGGGAGGCTGATGCAGTCATTTTAGTGCTGGGCGAAAGGTCTGGCCTGGCTGCTGAATGCACCTGTGGTGAAACCCGTGATAGTGCTGATCTGGCCCTGGCAAAAGGCCAGATGGAACTGGCGAAAGCCATATTCGCAACCGGAAAACCGGTGGTGGTGGTGCTGATCAACGGCCGGCCTTTGGCAATTGGAGACCTGGTTGAGAAGGCAGATGCAATCCTTGAAGCCTGGGTACCCGGTGAAGAAGGTGGACAAGCCATTGCCCAAACCTTGTTCGGTCAAAATAACCCTGGTGGAAAGCTTTGTATCACCTTCCCTCGCTCAGTGGGGCAGGTTCCGATTTTCTATAACCACAAGCCCAGTGGCTCTAAATCGAACTGGTTCATAAATTACGTTAATGAGAGCGTCAAACCCCTATTCGCGTTTGGTCATGGTTTGAGTTATACCCAATTTACATATTCGGATCTGGCAATCAAAAATCCCTCCGTGACGGTTGGAGAATCGGTGCAGATCAGCCTGAAAGTCCGAAATTCTGGCAAGGTAGCCGGTGATGAAGTCGTGCAGCTTTACCTGCAAGATGAGATCGGTAGTTTACCCAGGCCAGTAAAAGAACTGAAAGGTTTTGCAAGAGTATCCTTGAAACCGGGTGAAGAAAAGACCATTCAATTTGATGTGCCAGTAAACCTGATGGCCTTTTATGACCGCAATCTTAACCTTGTTTTGGAAGCTGGCAAGATCAAGGTGTATGTGGGTAGCTCCAGCGAAGATATTCGCCTCAGCGGTGAATTCAACATCAGCGGAGCACCAAAAATGCCCGTCAAGCAAAGAGAATATGCCTGCCCTGTGCAGGTGCTGTAAGACAAAGATTACGACTATAGGAGAGTTCACATGAGTACCTTTACCCCCAAACCAGAAGACAAATTTACCTTCGGCCTCTGGACCGTTGGCAGCCGTGGACGTGATCCATTTGGCGTCGAAGTTCGTGATGCGAAGACCCCGACCGAATTGGTGCATTTGCTTGCCGAAGTCGGCGCTTATGGCGTCAATTTCCATGACAATGACCTGATTCCCATTGATGCCACCCCTGCTGAAGAGGAACGCATCAAGAAAGAATTCCGTAAAGCTCTGGACGAAACCGGTTTGGTTGTGCCTATGGCAACCACCAACCTGTTCACTGATCCCGTGTTCAAAGATGGCGCTTTTACCAGTAATGACCCCAAAGTACGCGCTTATGCCATGCAGAAAACCTTGCGCGCCATTGATCTGGGCGTTGAATTTGGTGCCAAGGTCTATGTGTTCTGGGGTGGTCGCGAGGGTGCTGAATCTGACTCTTGCAAGAACCCGGTGGATGCTATCAAACGTAACCGTGATGCCATGAACTTTTTCTGCGAATACGCGTTGGACAAAAAGTACGATCTGAAATTTGCCCTTGAGCCCAAACCCAATGAACCGCGTGGCGATATGTACAATCCCACCATCGGCCACATGCTTGGCTTCATTGCTACTTTGGATCACCCTGAAATGGTGGGTGTCAACCCTGAAGTTGCCCACGACCAGATGGCTGGTTTGAACTTCATGCATGGCGTGGCCCAGGCCTGGGAAGCTGGCAAGCTCTTCCACATTGACCTGAATGACCAGTATCCTGGCCGCTACGATCAGGACCTGCGCTTTGGTTCTCGCGATATCAAGGCCGCTTTCTACCTGGTCAAGTTCCTGGAAGATGTCAAATACCAGGGTTCCCGCCACTTTGATGCCCATGC
>CAZWKK010000105.1:0-3440 GCA_964634855.1 uncultured Anaerolinea sp. | reverse complement strand
TTGCTCATCAACGAGCAGGGCAAAGTGCTTGCTGTCTCTTCATCTCCTCATTCTTTACAGACGCCGCACCCACTTTGGTCGGAGCAAGATCCGACCGAGTGGTGGCAGGCGGTGGCGCAGAGTATCCGTAAAGTGCTTGAGAGCGCGAACGCAAACGGTGCCGATGTGGCCGGGGTGGGGCTGACCGGCCAGATGCATGGGCTGGTTCTACTGGATGCAGAGGGGGGTGTACTACGTCCGGCAATATTGTGGAACGATCAACGAACCCAAGCCCAGTGTGATGAGATCCATAAGCGCATCGGCAAGGAACGCTTTATCCAGATCACTGGTAATGTGGCGCTCACCGGTTTTACCGCCCCCAAGATCTTGTGGGTAGCGCAAAATGAACCAGAAGTCTATGCAGAAGTAAAACATATTCTGTTGCCAAAAGACTACATTCGCCTAAAGTTGACGGGTGTTTATGCCATGGATAAAGCAGATGGCGCAGGGACTGTGCTTTTCAACCTGAAAGAACGCGATTGGTCACCAGAAGTGCTTGCTGCTTTACAGATCAATCCGACTTGGATGCCGCCCACCTACGAGGGTACCGAGGTCACCGGCAGGGTGAGTGAAGAGGCTGCCCGGCTGACCGGGTTGGCTGTTGGCACCCCTGTTGTCGCCGGCGGCGGTGACCAGGCTGCCCAGGCGGTTGGTGTGGGTGCGGTAGAGACCGGTATCATTGGGCTCACAGTTGGCACGAGCGGAGTCATCTTTGCCACGACACCAACCGCTCTCATCGAACCGCAGGGACGATTGCATGCTTTTTGTCATGCAGTCCCGGATATGTGGCATTTCATGGGCGTCATGCTTTCGGCAGCAGGCAGCCTGCAATGGTACCGAGATACACTGGCTCCGAATGTAGATTTTGACGCTTTACTTGGGGAGGCTGCCAATGTGCCCGCCGGCTGTGAAGGATTGCAGTTCCTACCTTACCTCAGCGGCGAGCGAACACCTTACCCAGACCCGCTGGCAAAGGGAGCCTTTATTGGTCTCACCTTGCGCCATACGCAAGCACACATGACGCGTGCCGTTCTGGAAGGGGTGGCTTTTGGCCTGAAAGATTGCTTCAGGCTTATCCAGGACGCCGGGCTTGGAACCATCCGGCAAGTGCGCGCTTCGGGTGGCGGAACAAAGAGCCCACTGTGGCGTCAGATCCTGGCAGATGTGCTCGAAAGCGAATTGGTAACGGTGAATACCACTGAAGGGGCTGCCTATGGCGCAGCGCTTTTGGCGGGGGTAGGTATGGGTGCCTGGAAGAGTGTTATTTCCGCCTGCCAGGAATGCGTAAAGATCACCGGAACCACCCAACAGATCCCTGCAAACTTCGCCGCTTACAGGAACGCTTATTCGGTTTACCACGACCTTTACCCGGCTCTCTCTCCTTTTTATAAACGCATGAATTGAAATGGGAAAGAATCAAAACAAGCCAGAAGATGTCTGGCTTGTTTTGATGAAGGGATGATTTTTAATGGTTTACGTCAAATCATCAAAGGACAAGCTTTTTGGTGGGATTATCGAAATCTATGAAAGACTTTTTGACGTATTATGCATAAAATTGCGCTAATAAATGAGTCTCTTCATAAAATTTAGTTTTGTTGTAGTGGATGGCTGGCATTGTAAAGAGAGAAATCATTTTTTCAACCAGAATACCCCACCTGTGTTAAAATACCTTTCGCTATCATTCTTTCAAGTGAGGTCATTATGTATAAGAACCACAACTGTGGTGAACTGAGCTCCAAGAACATTGGTCAAAAAGTAGTGTTGGCAGGATGGGTGCATCGCCAACGTGATCATGGCGGGGTCACATTTGTAGACCTGCGCGATCGCTCTGGCCTGGTGCAGGTAGTGGCCAACCCGGCCAGTTACCCTGAGGTGGCTCAGATCTTACATGATGCCCGCATGGAGTGGGTTCTGCAGGTAACCGGCGAAGTTCGCCGCCGCCCGCAAGGTGCCGAAAACCCCAATTTGCCCACCGGCGAAATCGAGATTGACGTCACCGAGTGCGTGGTGTTGAATCCTGCCAAGCCGCTTCCTTTCCTCATTAATAAAGACGAAGATACAGACGAGAACGTACGCCTCAAATATCGCTATCTGGATCTGCGCCGTGAACGCATGCAGCGCAACCTGATGTTACGCCACAAGGTGATCAAATTCATGCGCGATTACTTGGATGAGCGTGGTTTCATTGAGGTCGAAACCCCCATGCTTTTCAAGACGACCCCTGAAGGTGCCCGCGATTACCTGGTGCCTTCCCGTGTCCACCCCGGTTGTTTTTATGCTTTGCCGCAATCTCCGCAGCAGTTGAAACAGCTCTTACAGGTGGCCGGTGTTGAGAAGTACTTCCAGATCGCGCGCTGCTTCCGCGATGAAGACCTGCGTGGTGATCGCCAGCCCGAATTCACCCAGTTGGACATGGAAATGTCTTTCGTAGAACGTGATGATGTGCTGGCCGTGTTGGAAGGGTTGTTCAATGAAATGCTCCCGGTAGTGACCCCTCACAAGCATGTGCTTTCCAATACATGGCCGCGCCTTACTTACCTGGAGGCTGTCAATCGCTATGGGTCTGATAAACCAGACCTGCGCTTTGGCATGCAATTGTACGATGTTTCTGCTCTATTTACTGGCAGCAGCTTTATGGTCTTCCAGAATACCCTCAATGCAGGCGGGGTCATTAAATGTATTGTGGTGCCCGGCTGTGCTGAATACACCCGTAAAGAGGTGGATGATCTGACCGCTTTTGCCAAGGAGCAGGGCGCCAAGGGTTTAGCCACTCTGGCTTTGAGCGCTGAAGGCGTGAAGGGCACTGCCCAGAAGTTCATCACCGTAGATGAAGTGTCTGCCCTTGAAAAAGCTACCGGTGCCAAACAAGGTGATCTGATCCTCTTCGTGGCCGATCAGCGTGTAGTCGCCAACAAGACATTGGGCGCGTTGCGTTTGCTCTTCCGTGACCGGTTGAACCTGGCAGATAAGAACATGATGGCCTTTGCCTGGGTGTTGGACTTCCCCATGTTCGAATGGAACGAGGAAGACCAAAAATGGGATGCTGCTCATCATCCCTTCACCATGCCCAAGATGGAAGATCTGCCCAAATTTGAGACAGATCCATCTGCCATCCTTTCAGATGCTTACGATATGGTATGCAATGGCTATGAAATGGCTTCCGGTTCCATCCGTATTCATCGCCGCGATATCCAGATGAAGATCTTCCAGTTGCTCGGCCTGAAAGACGAAGATATCCAGAGCAAATTTGGTCACATGTTGGAAGCCTTTGAGTATGGTGCACCTCCACATGGCGGCATCGCCCCCGGCATTGACCGTCTTGTGATGCTGCTGGCCGACGAGCCGAACATCCGCGAGGTGATCGCCTTCCCCAAGAACCAGGCTGCCCGCGACCTGATGGC
>CAZWKK010000104.1:0-6919 GCA_964634855.1 uncultured Anaerolinea sp. | reverse complement strand
CTTATTATTGCAACCGGTTGCATTATAGCAAACCACAAAATAGATGTCAAGAGGGGAATTTAGTCAATTTGTGGTGTTTCGGAAATTTCGATCTTTCTCTTCTGAGGGCGAATTGGGTAAGCTGGAGAGAAGGATGCTTCCACACGTAGTCGTAACAGACTCTGCTTGATGGCGCGGGAAATGGCAGGCAAAGCCGCCAATACATTCGTAATTTGGTTCACTGAGTCAGAAGAAGTGGCACTTTCTTTGAGGACAATTTGTATGAAAAGTTCATGGGGATTCAGCTTTTTGTTCATTACAGCCGAAAAGTCGATCAGATCTGCAAATTCAAAAAGGACTTCGTCCAGATCTGCCAGGCATATCAGAACATCATTTCCGAGGGAAATTTGCCCAGAGAGGCGGGTACGAATCTTTTGTAACAATCGCAAAGAGCTGCCACAAGGACAATGTTCTGGAATAAATCGGCTAAGATCGCCGGTACGATAGCGAATGAGGGGCATCCCCGATCGGGTGAGAGTGGTGAATACCACTTCTCCCATTTCGCCAACCGGGAGGGGATGACCTCTGATCGGGTCAATGATCTCAAAAAAGAGGTCGGCTTCGCGCAGATGGTACCCCCGGTGGGCTTCGCATTCAACACCACCACCCAAGCCCATTTCCGTCATGCCATAATGGTTGTAAACCTGGCAGTGCCAATTCTTTGCAACCGTTTTCACTATTGATTGTGGAACATGATCTGTGGAGAGCAAAACACTTTTCAAATTTAGTTCAGGGGCGAACCGTGCCAATGCCAGTACCTGGTTGGGAATACCAACAATGCCATTGACCTTGAGTTTGCGTATGAGCGAAATTGTTTCTTCCAGGTTTTGAACCACACCATGTGGAATCGCTTGCGCTCCAAGCCTTTTCAAACCGATGGCTAAGAGATCGCCAACACTGCCTTGACGCTCACCGGGGAGAAGAATGAGCACACGGTCGCCGGATTGTGTGAAGGTAGACATGCCCACCTGGAAGAAATCGATTGTGAGTTCCTGGTCTGTTTCAGTAAAGAAGAGCCTTTTGGGCGCTCCTGTTGTCCCAGAGGTATCCAGGGTCACCACGCGGTTGATGGCATCCTGTGAAACGCAAACCATTTTCTGGCCTGAGGCGCGAATGTCTTCAGAGGTGGTAAAGGGGAAGAGAGAAAGATCCTCCAACCTTCCTAATTTGGTTGGGTATTCTTTGAATTTCTCTCTGTAGAAGGGGCTGGCCTTGCTGGCCAGGTTAAGTGTTGTATTTACTTTTTCCAACTGGTAGTCAGCCAGCGCTGACTGCGACAATGGACCATTTAGACCGATCTTTCGGCTGATCCATTCATCCAGTGGGGTGATCTGCATACTCATTCGCCTGAAAGTTAAATTAGCTATTGAAAATGGCAGAATCGCGGCTGAGGGTCACGCGTTGAATACCGGCGAGCTGGCGCTGACTGGCACCCTGGCTGAGCGAGTTAAACAGCTTTCCCGGGTCACAGACGATTGAGCCAGCGAGAACATCGATGTGATGGTCGAACAACATCTGGCTGAGCGGGGTGGTGGGGCCGATCATGACCACCAGGGCATTTTTGGCAAAGTATTCTTCAAGGACATCAAATGTACCATTCAAGAGGGTGGTGGCAGTGAGGCCGATCACATCTGCTGCGGGCAAGATATTCGGGGCCTGGTCGGCAGGGATATCTCCCTCTCGGGGATCCAACTCCAAGATGCTTACACTACTGGCAACTTTTTTGAGAGCGGTGCTAAAAGGGAAGTGCCCTATGGTTACCACCTTCTTCCCTTTACCTTTTTCGAGTAGGAAGTCGCGGGCATTCAGGTCTATGCCGTCTTTAACCTGGACGGGCAGCAGCGAGTTCAAAGCAGCCAGACCGACACTCACCTCAAGTGGATTCTGGGAGAGTAAGAAGGGTAAAATATCTTCCATCGCCATTTCGTGCAGGTGACCTACCCAATCTAATTCTTCAGCTTCACAGCAAGAGGCACCCATCTGCGAGGCGGCCAGACCAACAGTCTTGCTTTGGATGGCGGTATAGTAAAGACCCACCCTGGCTTCGATCACATGGTTGGCAGTTGCTGAGGTTTGTACTGAGGAGATCAGGTCGTTGATGATTGGCATGGAAATTTGCTCCATTTTGGATTGTGGTATTATTGGCGCGTAATTGAGGTTATTATATCCTTGTTGCATTATAATCATTTTGATTGAGCAAGAAGCCGGTGTTGTTTCAATTATTGATAATCTAAAGGTTTTAGGGTAAGCAAGTTTGATCGTGATTGTGCAAGGTAGATTGAAAAGACGATTCGGCAAGTTTCGTCTTAACACAAAATCAAACCAGGACCCTCCTACATGATCATCCCCGAAGAATCAGACCCCTGTTGGTTGAGAGCGATCTCGGAAGAAGGGGTACCAAAATTTGAATTATTGGCGACAAAGATCCTTTTAGGGCGGTTAAATATTATCTACGCCATGAATCCTGCTCCCGAAACAGCCCAAAAATGCGTGGCTGAATTGAGAGCATTTTTTGTCTGGAATAAAGATCTGCCCAAGGCCCAGTCTGACTTGCGGAAAATTGTTGGTGAGGCGGTGGAAAATTGAAACAGGTAATGTACAAACAATCTGAAGTCAAAAAACTAATAACTGCTGGGAAGAAATTGATTCTTGCCGGCGATGAAGAAACATTGCATGGGTTGCCCGCCGGGAACTGGATAGCCGGGACGATCCCCTATTTTATGGGTGATGAAGGCGGCCTTTTTACTAAAGACGAGATCTTTGTTACTGAGTTGCCCGAATACGTTTTAAAGACTGAGATCAAGGTGTATGATGAAAAGGACATTCACCTGGTCTATGAAGATGCGCCACGCCACGGTTTTAGCGTGATCATCATCCCTGCTTCCTCGCGTACTCACTTTACCTTTGCCCTCAATGCGCCCAGTTTTTCTGGGTTCGCCACACGTCCGCTGATCGGGTGGATCGCCGGTGTGGCTTTAAGCGATCTGGATGCCAAACCAAAGGTCTTTGACGGCAGTCAGAATGCAGCTTTTGATAATGGGGCCGTGGTTTTACATGTGGAATTACCTGCCAACAAATTGGCCGAGATCGATATCGTCAATATCTTTGAGCAAGGTGATAGCGACACCATTACCTTTCCTGAAGATGGATTCACTGTTTCAAACGCCATGATCAATGGGCAGACTCAGAATTTTGCTGATTATATTTTAGAAAATGATCTGGATACGCGGTTGGCCTTGGTGACCAATCTGTACGGTGCCATGATCAATATCAGTTTCAAGAGTTTGGATTTTGTAACCAAAAGAGTGAATTTGTACGCCCCGGTCTTTGCCGGTTATAAATACAAGATCGCCAAACCAGTAAATGATTACCTGGATAAGTTCATTGCCCAGGTTCCCTCAAACGTAAACGATAACCTGGTTTTCGCCTGTAATTGTGTACTGAACTATTTGTACGCAGGCTTGGAAGGTCGCAAGCTTGGGAGCTTTACCGGCCCAATTACCTTTGGAGAGATTGCCTACCAGCTGCTGAATCAGACGTTAGTCTATCTCACCATCGAAGATATATAAACCAGGCGAGTCGCTTTGTGTGAAAGCAGGTGGTCGTGATGAATAAAGAAAAAGGGATCTACCCTCCCATTTCTGAGCCGATCCCTGCCAATTGCCCGGTCGAAAAAGGACAAACGATCTGCGAGTCGTTGACGTGTTATACCCAAAGACATGCCAACGAAATTGAGACATTGCTCAACATCCAGCAGGTGATTACCAGTCATCTGGATTTGAGCGATGTTTTGCAGATGATCGTTAACGAAGCACGCCGCCTGACAACTGCTAAATTGAGCTTTCTTTACGTATTGGAAGAGGATCATCTCTCTCTGGCCGCCGTTTCCGGCTCTGACCGGTCAGAGCAGTTGATCGGGTACCGTGTACCTGTTGACCAATCGTTGGCTGGACATTCCATTCAAACCAATCAGCCCATCATGCTCAGTGATGTTCAAGAGGATGACGCACGTATTTACGAAGAAGCGATCAAACCCTTTGGCAACATTAGCTGCTACCTGACAGTCCCCCTCATTTATGAGAACCGCTCCATCGGTGTGATCGCAGTAGCCGATCAGTGTGACGGGGTACTTGGCGGAGACAGTCTGCGTGTGCTTAGCATGTTGGCTCCCAGTGCGGTCATTGGCATTGAAAATGCGCGCCTTTACCAGGATCAACAGGAACGTCGCCTGGAAGCGGAGAGCAGGCACCAGATGTCGGAGAGCCTGCGGGTGATGCTGGCGATCGTTAATTCAAATCGCTCCCTAACAGAAATCCTGGAATTCATTGTTAATCAGGTATCTGGCCGCTTGTTCGAAAGCCAAGCTACTGCTATTTTTTCTTATCAACCCAAAGAGAAAACGCTAGAAGTTCAGGCGGCTCACGGCCTTCCCGCCGATCTGGTGGAAGCGCGCTTGTTGCCGGGGTACGAATCTGCCTACCTTTCCATACACACCAGTCAACCGGTGATCGTTTCAGACGCCCGTGCCGGCGGGGAGGGGGATGAGGCTAATTTTGAGGGGTTGCCCTCTGAGTGGGCGATGATGACCCAGATGATCGTTGATTACCAGGCCTGGCTCGCAGTTCCACTGGTTGTCAAAGGAGAGGTTTACGGTTCGATCTTGATGTATTACCGTGAACCGCACCTTTTTGGCAACGAAGAGATTAGTCTGGCAAAGATCTTCAGCGACCAGGTAGCACTTGCGATTGAAAACGCGCGATTGCGCATTCAAGCAGAACAAGCCGCCGTCATTGGTGAACGCAACCGTCTGGCCCGCGAACTGCATGATGCGGTCAGTCAGACCCTCTTCTCTGCCAATCTGATCGCAGAGGTAATCCCGAGGCTGTGGGAAAAAGATCAAGACCAGGCGCGTATGCGGTTACAGGAGCTGCATCAACTCACCCGTGGGGCTCTGGCAGAAATGCGTACGTTATTGTTCGAGTTGCGCCCGGCGGTTTTCAAAGAAGCCAAATTGGCTGATCTTTTGAAGCATTTGGTGCAGGCTATTTCTGTCCGCTCTGAGATTCCCATCATCCTGCAGGCAAGTGGTGATGAAATGTTGCCGTCTGATGTGCAGATAGCCCTATATCGTATTACCCAGGAAGCGCTCAATAATGTGATCAAACATGCCAACCCCAGTCATGCCTCCGTGACCCTGGCAGTAAGCTCTACTACTGCTAAATTGCTGGTCAGTGACGATGGCTGTGGTTTTGAATTGGCCGAAGTCTCGCCAGATCACTTTGGCTTGAGCATCATGAAAGAACGGGCTGCCTCCATCAATGCAACGATCGAACTAATAAGTCAACCTGGATCTGGCACCCAGGTCATTGTAAACTGGCAAGAGTCCCATTAAGGAGTGACCATGTCATCAGAAAAACCGATCCGAGTAATGGTAGTGGACGATCATGCAGTGGTACGCAGTGGCTTGAATGCGTTTTTGAGCTCTTATGATGATCTGCAGATGGCCGGGACGGCAAAATCAGGTGAAGAGGCGGTACAGCTTTGTGAAGCGCTCAAACCAGATGTGGTATTGATGGATCTCATCATGCCAGGCATGGATGGGGTGGCGGCAACGAAGGCTATTCGCACTCTCTTGCCGAAGACCCAGGTGATCATCCTTACCAGTTTCAAAGAAGACACCATGATCCAAAAAGCCATTCAGGCCGGTGCCATTGGCTATTTGCTTAAAGACGTGCAGGCAGATGAGATCGCAGAAGCCATCCGACTGGTCAATGCAGGGCAATCCATTTTGAGTCCTGAAGCGACGCAGGCTTTGATGCGCGTAGCCAACCAGCCACGCAAATTAGGCTATGATCTCAGTGACCGTGAATTAGAAGTGCTTGCGCTCATGGTGAAAGGCTTAAATAATACAGAGATCGCCGAAAGACTGGTGGTCAGCCTTTCGACGATCAAACATCACGTCAGTCATATACTTTCAAAATTGGATGCCACAAACCGTTCAGAGGCGGTAGCGCTGGCGGTACAAAATCACCTGGTAGAGTAGCTTACTTACCGCGGTATAGTGCCTCTCCCTGGGAGTTGGTAAGGTTATAGGCACAGAAGGGGATAACATTTGCACCCCTGCTCATCTGCATGATGTAACAATCTTTTACTCGTTCCAGATCCAAATTCCAGGCATCTTGAAACACCATCCCGGAAATACTAAACTTATAAGTTGTTGCGCGGGCCAACAGGTCATCCCAGGCACCGAGAACTTTTATGTTGCCGCTGGTGCCATTTTCCACCTTTGGCGCTGACCAGTGCCTGGCAGTGACAAGGCGAGATTTGCGTGCTCCTTCACCAGCCGGTTCAGGGGTTTGACAGCAGCAAGCGGAATTATGATGTGTGAGAGCTTTGATCTCTCCGTCTGGCATAAGAATGAAATTGGCATGGAAAGAGCAAAGAGCATTTTCGCCGCCGGGGGGAATGAAACTCTCATTCTTGATACGCCCCTGGCTCTGTGCTTCAATTGCAGAGATCACTTCGGGCAAAGTAAAGCGGTCTTCATTCTTTGGCGGGGTGGGGTAACGGCCGATGTAACTGATGGGCTGGAAGTGCACGCCACGCACTGTGGGTGAATGCTCAATACCAAAACGTAGAATATCGCCTATGTTTTGGGTGTTGATGCTAGGTACCAGGGTGGGCACCAAAATCACTCCCAGCCCGACCCTGGCGCAATTCTCAATGGCTTGCTGCTTTTCTTCAAATAGGGCTTTGCCGCGGATCTTTTGGTAGACCTCATCATTGGTTCCATCAAATTGCAGATAGACCGTACACAGGCCAGCCTCTTTTAGCTTTTGCAGGAATTCGATCTCTCTGGCAATGCGCAGTCCGTTGGTGT
>CAZWKK010000103.1:0-6928 GCA_964634855.1 uncultured Anaerolinea sp. | reverse complement strand
GCATGGTCATGCCCCAACGGAGTTTATCTGATGCGCCTTGCAGGCGAACTTTGGCGGTATAGAGAATATCGCTGTTCTTATCGGTGTAATACTGCGAGATCGAATCCACCGTACCGCTGAACTCCTGCCCGGGCAACGCATCTGCGCTGATGCTGACGGGCTGAGTCGGATCGATCTGCGCCGTTTCGTTCTCATCCAGGTCGTCGGTTTCCACCAGCCACGAGGAGAAATCAGCCACCAGGGCGGCTTTTTGCCCCACCGTCACAAACTCACCAGGAGTTAGATCACACTGCACAAAGGTGCCAGCATAGGGGGCGGTAAGCACCAATTGATCGTAAGCCCACTGGGCATCTTCAGCACGGGCTTTGGCCCCATCAGCGGCAGCCTGTAATGCCGCCAGGCTTTCTTTACTGGGGCCGTCTTTGAGGCGGTTCAGGTCGCGGATGGCATCGTCCAATTTGGCTTTGGCTGTATCCAGCTCACCCTGCAAAATGTTGACGTCGATCGAATCGGGGGTATCCACGTAATAATCACGCAGCTTTTTGATGTTATCCAGATCGATCTTTGCCTGGTTGAGATCGGCAATCACTTTGGCTTTGCCGACGTCGCTGTCTTCGATATCGCTCATTTTATCCAGGCGTTCCTGTAATTTATCCACCTTGTCCTGGGCCATGGTTACCTTGGCCTCATAAAGGGCGATCTGTTGTTCGTTTCCCTGCGGATCATTTCGGTCCCAATAGCGATCAAGGGCATTGTTGTAGGCACGTTGGGCATTGGCCACGGCTAATTCTGCGGCAGATTTCATGCTGGAAGAATTTCTGGCATCGTTCAGATTCTGCTCTGCCAGAAACAAGTCTGATTGGGCTGCGGTCAGGTCTGCCTGGGCACGGTCAGAACCTTCCAGTTGCACCAGCGCCTGCCCGGCTTTGACGGCTTGCCCCTCTTTTACCAGCACCTTTTCCACCCGTCCGGATGCCTGAAAGCTCAGCCAGGTGGAGGTAATGGGTTCCAGGTGCCCTTCGGCCACCACCAAATTGGCCGTCACCACAGGGGTCACGGCAGCCTCAGAAGCCGCCTGGGTAGATTGGCTCAAGCTGCAGCCGGCCACGATGAGGATCGAGACCACGGCTACACCAATGCCAAAATAGAATTTTTTGCCTTTGATAAATTTGAGCACTTTCATAGGATTTTCCTTTATCTGTAACTCGATTATTCGTAAGAGAGAACTTCGCGGATCGTCAGGCGGGTGGCACTGCGTGCCGGCGCCAGGCTGGAAAGGACCGATAAGACCGAAACCACTACGAACCAGATCACATATCCTGTGATCGAAAAGCCAAAGCCAGAAGGAGCGCCAAACAAAGCTCGCGTGATAGCGTTGGACATGAGCGTGCTGATGGGGAACGAAAGGATGGCTCCCAGGATCCAGCTCAGCCAACCGATGATGAGCCCTTCAATGAGCACCATACGGGTGAGCACTTTATCAGATGCGCCAATCGAACGCATGATGCCGATCTCACGCGTACGTTCCATAATATTCATGCTCATGGTACCGGTCAGGCCAATGCTGCCTACCAAGGCAATGAGGATGGCCAGAACCAATAGAATGCTGGTAAGGATGTTGAACCCGTCCGTAGAGGCTTCTGTAATTCGGCCGGCAGTGGTGATGGATGAGACTTCAATATTACTGGCTTCCAGTGAGGCTTGCACCTCTTTGGCAAACTGTTTCTGCTCTGCACCACTCAATTTATCTTTGGCGATCACGCGGTAAACAGAAGCCTGGTTTTGCACCTGTCCTGGCAGCGTATTGAAATAATCGAGGTTCACGTAAGCGGCGTAACCGCCCAGCTTTCCAGCCAGTTGGAAGAAGCCCACCACCACAAAATCGGTGTCTTTGTCATTAACCTGCAAGGTGATGGTATCGCCCACTTTGAGGTTGGGAAAGCGCGATTGAAATTGGTCATCCAGAGCAATGGCGTTTTCATCGCGAGGGTCCAGCCAGCGCCCTTTGATCATGATGGGCTTGATGAATTGGCTGTCATTGGGCACGGCCGTAAAGTTCACATTATCCCCCACACTGCCGTCCACATTGATGATCGAAGCGCGGGTACCGCTCCAGGCTTCAATGTAACTGATCTCAGGGTTGGCGTATAGCATATTCTCGATCTTTTGTACGCGCTCCGGATTGGACAGTGCAATATTGATATCAGCCAAAAAATAACGGCCAAGCTGCTGGATGTAACTATTAAAAGATACCCGCACACTGAACACCGAGATGAACACCGCACCACCCAGAGAAAGCGTCACCAGGGTCAAGACCAGCCGCCCCTTGTTGCGGAAGACATTGCGCAGGGCAATGAGGGTGGGACGAGAAAAACCTTTCAGGCGGGCGATCAAACGGTCAACAAAACCCTCACTACTGGTGGTCTGTTGTTGGATGCCACTCAATGCTTCCTGTACCGAAAGGTTGGTGCCGCGCAAAATAGGCACATAAGCCGCGCCGATGGGAACGACCAGGGCTAGGAAAATTTGGATGATGAGCACCACCCAGTTGGTGCGATTGCCAAAATAGGTAAAGTTGATCTGATCTGAGAGAAAGCTCAACAAACGGTCAGACATCACGGAGGCTACCGGAAGGGTGACAAAGAAGGCCAGTACACCAAAGATGCTGATGAGCACCAGGTAAATGGCCATGATCTGACGGCGCGTTCC
Source organism: uncultured Anaerolinea sp. (assembly GCA_964634855.1). Classification (GTDB taxonomy): domain Bacteria; phylum Chloroflexota; class Anaerolineae; order Anaerolineales; family Anaerolineaceae; genus UBA6107. The sequence continues at coordinate 4,219 of CAZWKK010000103.1, read as the reverse complement.
GCCAATCGACTTCATAATGCCCACCTGCTGCACCTGCTGGTTCAACAGGAATTGCAGCGAGCTGGTGATGAGGAAGCTGCTCAGGAACACGATCAGGAAAGTAAGCATGAACAACATCACCACAATGGCGTTGACCAGGTCAATATTTGGGTGAGCCGTCGCCGCCCGGGTGGAATAGTTGTAAATGGTCACGCTGTTGTTTTCCAGGTCAGCGTGGATCTTCTCGCCCATTGACTTTAGATAAGCGGCATTTGTTGAATCACCATTCAGCGAGATCAGCAGGGTGCTGTAGTACTCAGGTGATTTTACGTGGATCTTCTCCAATGTTTTTTCATCCACGTAGGCCTGGGTATTGGCGGCAAAAAAGCCGCCTGCACCACCCGCAGCCCCAATGCTCTGGTCTTTGACAATGGCGCTCACCTGAAGAGAAAATTGCTCGCCATCTGCGTTCTGAATGGTCACCCATTCGCCAACCTTTACATTCAGATCTTTGATCTTGTGGTTGGCAAAGGCGATCTGGTTCTTACCAGGGGGCCAACTGCCTTCCAGCACCGTCAAATTTCCTGTGCTGGCTTTAGCCCAATCTTTCGACTGCACGTTCAAAGAGTTCCAGTTTCCAGCGATGGAAAGCACCTGCATGCTCACGTCGCGGGCGCCGTCCACAGCTTTTACACCGTCCATACGGGCGATGTGCTTGACCATATCTTCGTTAAACAGGCTGGTTTTGAACATTACGTTCGCCGGGTTGGTTTGAGCAAATCCTTTGCTCATATCATTATTCAGATCAAAGAAAAGGGTGGTGATCACTCCCACGGCCAACAACCCCACTGCGATTGATGCCACAATGAGTAGCGAGCGGGTCTTGTTGATCCATAAGTCCGCCAGGACCTTTTGCCAGCGAGGACGAATTTGCATACGTTTTATACCTTCTCTTAATCCTGCACCACTTTACCGTCGTGAATTTTCACCACTCGGCTTGAACGTTCTGCCAGGGCAGGGTCATGCGTGACCATGATGATGGTCTTGCCCTTCTTTACTAACTGACAGAACAACTCAAAGACAGATTCTGCCGTGCGAGAATCCAGGTTGCCAGTTGGCTCATCTGCGATCAGGATGGGCGGGTCATTGGCCAACGCGCGGGCAATGGCGGCAGTCTGCTGCTGCCCACCGGAGGTCATGGCTGGTAATTTGTAGGCAAAGTCTTGCAGACCCACCATCTTTAGAAGTTCCATCGCACGCACTTCACGCTCAACCACATCATAGTGGTCACAAAAATCCATAGGCAAGATCACATTCTCCAACAGGGTCAGCATGGGCAGAAGCTGATAAAACTGAAAGACAATGCCCAGGTTGTTGCCACGCCAGGTAGACATCTCGCTTTCGTTCAGTCGATTTGTCACCTGTCCCTCCACGATGATCTCACCGCTGGTAGGATGGTCAATGCCGGTGATCATATTGGCCAGGGTTGATTTTCCGCTGCCCGATTTGCCCACGATGCACACAAATTCACCGCGGTAAAAATCGAGGTTAATATTGTCCAGTGCTGTAAATTCTCCTGCGCCAGATTTGAAGATCTTGCTGATGCCGCGGATCTTGATAAACGGATCTTTGGCTTTCAATAATGCCGGGTCACTTATTTTCATCAGATCACCATCAAAGGATATAGCCATCGGCAATCTCCAGGGTGCGGGTAGAGCGACTGGCAAAGTTCATATCGTGCGAGACCATCAAAATGGTCTTGCCCTGCGCCACCAGCCCTTCAAAGATCTTAAAGATCACTTCAGCCGTGGCAGAATCCAGGCGCCCGGTTGGCTCGTCGGCAATAATAACCGGCGGATCGTTCACCAGAGCGCGCGCAATAGCCACCCGCTGCTGCTGCCCTCCTGAGATCTGCGAAGGATATTTGTAGGCATGTTCTTCCAGCTCCACCATGCGCAGCAATTCCAGTGCCCGAGCTTTGGCCTTGTCACGTTTGTAAAGCCCGCTCAGATCACTGGGCATGAGAATGTTATTGATCAGGTTCAACCCTGGCATCAGATAAAACGATTGGTAGATCATGCCCAGGGTACGGCCGCGCCAGGTGGCCAGGCTGCTCTCGTCCATTTCATGGATTGGCTGCCCATTGATAAAGACCTGCCCAGAGGTGATATGGTCCACCCCGGAGATGAGATTGATGAGGGTGGTCTTGCCCGCGCCAGATTTGCCGATAATGGTCAGCAGCTCGCCTGGAAAAACATCCAGGTTCACCCCATGCAATGCTGTGAAATCTCCCGCGGCGGTGGAATACACCTTGGTGAGATCTCGTACGTGAATGAGGGCTTCTTTTTTCTCTGGTAGGGATGATTTCATGCGAACTCAAAAACTTTCTCTGTATTCTTTCTGATTGAAAAATAATATACAATGTATTATAATAGACATTGTTCACTATTTATAAAACCATTAATTTTAAATGTCAATACCTGCCACACATTATTTACAAGGTGTTAACCAATGAACATTGAGGGAAAAAAAGAAGACCGCCGTATCACCCGCACCAAGGGTGCATTGCACCAAGCCTTGACCGAACTCGTCAAAGAAAAAGGTTATGCTGCTGTCACCATCGAAGAGATCACCACGCGAGCCAAGATGGGCCGCACAACCTTTTATTTGCATTATCAAGATAAAGAGGATCTTGTTTTGGAGAGCATGGAAGACCGCCTCGCTTCTGTGATCGATCTCATCACCAGCCGACCGTTGCTGGTGTGGTTCAGAGAAAGCAATGGCCGACTGATGGAAATGATCTTCGACTCCGTTCAGGAAAACAAAGACATTTTCGCCATCATCTGCCACGAACCCTCCAGCAAGGTCTATGACCGCTTTCGCAAGATCATCTACACCATGGCCAAAAAGATGATCGCAGAGAGCCCGTGGGCACAAAAGAAAGTGGCGCAACTGAACATTTCCATTGATTTCGTCATAAACTACTTCAGCGGAGCCATGTGGTCGACCATTGTCTGGTGGTCTGATCAAGGTTTTGAGCCAAATGCAAGAGAAATGTCTAGGAATTTTAGTAAAATGTTCTTCCCCGGCTTGCTGCGTATTTTAAATGTAAAAAGACTGGCGGCACTGATCGAGACCGCGGTCATTGACTAGGTTTTTCGAATCCAACAAGATGGGTTGGGCAATTGGGGGAACCAGCAAACAAATCTTATTTGGGCTGAGCCCCTGCCTGTGAGAAATGCTGCGAATACCAGCGCAGATAATCCGCTACGTGGGCTGACCAATACTTTTCTTCGTGAAAACCGATGAACTGGTAATAGTCATGTACCACACCCAGCGAGCTCAATTCTTCTTCAAATTGCAGAATGTTCTGGCGGTTTTCGTCGCTTTTCCCCATATCCAGGTATAGCACAGGTACATCTTCCAGCTTATCTACTGCCTTGACCCAGGTGGGAATCTTGTCCAGATCTCCATAAAAGAGAGGGGTTGAATGTGCGCCTATGGTGGCAAAAAGCTGCGGATGAGAGAGGCCAATGCGTACTGCCCAGTTGCCCCCACGTGAGAGCCCACCAATGGCCCGGCAGGAGCGCTCTGTACAGGTGGCCAGAGCATTATCTACATAAGGAATCACTTCTTGCACCACAGCATCGCCAAACTTCGCCGTAAACGGATCTGACATTGAGGCATCTTCCTGCGGCAGCACAATGATCAGTGGTTGGATCTGCTTCTCTGCGATCAACTGGTCGGCAGCAGTATCAATACCAATACGCAGCCACTGATCATTCAAATAGGTTTGTCCATGCAGCATATACAGTACCGGGTAACGTGTGGCTCCCTTGGCATCATAACAGGGGGGAAGATAGATTTTTATGGAGATGGAAGCCGGTAGAATTTTGCTGGGGACAGATTGGCTGACAACCGTTCCCTGGGTCTCTGTACAGACAAACTGGGTTGAGGTTGCGGTCGGTAATGGGGTGATCATCACTTCAGGAGTCTTGGTAGGGTTCTTTGATGCCGGGGCAGAAACAGGGGCTGAACAGGCGTTCAGCGCAGCAAAAAGCAAAAAAACGACGATCAATTGCAGTATTTTGGCGGTTTTGCTGGCTGATTTCATAGAATCCGTTCCTTGACGTGAATGACTTCTTCGGATTATACTCTACCAGCCGGGGTGTAGCGCAGTTGGCAGCGCACCGCGTTTGGGACGCGGGGGCCGGCGGTTCAAGTCCGCCCACCCCGACTA
>CAZWKK010000102.1:0-6958 GCA_964634855.1 uncultured Anaerolinea sp. | reverse complement strand
GTACATTTATTAAACCCTCACCCTGGGCAATGCCGATGGCCATGGAGGTGAAGGTTTTGCTCACTGACCAGAGCAGAATGCGCTCTTCAGGGGCAAAGTTGTGCTCAGCAATGATTTCCCCGTGTTGACGTACCAACAGATTGAGAATGTGCAAGTTTTTGTGCTGAGCTGCCTGGATCAAAGGGGTCAAGTTCATCATCATATCTCCAAGTAAATTACTCAGTCTCGCTTACCTGAGGTGCACGGGAAACAAATCCGTGGAGCAGTGGCCAAACCAAAAAGCTGAAGGCCGCTATGCCCATGGTGAGCACGCCAATGGCCAGAATGGCATTTTGCCAGGGCAAAGACATGAGCTGCATACCCAGACTGCCCATGAGCAAACCGCTGCAGCCAATGAGCGATGAGACCGAGCCGGAATCTCCTTTTTGCTGATCAAGCATCAAGTTCACAGAAGGTGGACGGATGCAGCTATTGGCCAAAGTGCTGGGTAGTATGCACAGGGCAAAGATCCAGGGTTGGCTGGCACCAAACAGACAAATGAGCAACCCGCTGAAGGTCGCTGTGCCAAAACACACATAAATGATCTTGTTGTCATCCAGGCGTTTGGCCAGCCACAGAGAAAGCATTGGACCTAGGGTCATGGCCAGCGCGTTGACCGAGAAGTAAAAACTGTACACCTGGCTGCTGAGGCCAAAGTTTTCCTGGTAAATGTAGGTGGAAGAGGTGATAAAAGCCAGGCTGGCCACGCTGGTGAGGGAGAACAGCAGTAAAAGCAAGGTGAAGCGTTTGTTTTGCAGCACAACGCCCATACGGGCAAAACTCTGGTGCAACCGTCCAGGGTTGCGCTCCACGATGGTTTCTTCAAACAGCAGGGCGCCGACCAGCGCCAGAACGCCAATGCCCATCAGCGTCCAGAACACGCCACGCCAAGACATGACCTTGAGCAGGAATGCTCCCAACACCGGCGCCACCGCCGGCGAAATGGTAACCATGCTCTGCACAATGGCCAGCACCGATTGACGTTGTTTGCCGCTGTACACATCTTTGACGATGGCTGTGGCCACAGCACCCGCCGCACTGCCGCCAATGGCTTGCAAGACGCGAAAGGCCATTAACACTTCAACGGTATTGGCGCTGGCACAAAAAGCGCTGGCCACCAGGTAGATGCTCAGACCCACCAGCAACACGGTGCGCCGCCCCAATTTGTCGCTGAGCGGCCCCCAGATGAGCGTGCCAAGAGCATAGAAGATAAAGAACAAACTGATAGTCAGGTTGATGCGACCCGCATCCACACCAAAGTAGCTGCTCATTCCGGGTAAGGCAGGCAGGTAAAGATCGGTGGAGAGCGGCACAAAGGCGCTGAGCATGGCGATGAGGAGGATCAGCCCTTTTGAGCCGAGGAATCTTTGTTTTACTTGTCCCATGGTGGGGGAGGTCCAATCTGAATAGTAAAATTCTCCAAGTTCTTAAATCACTCGGAAGATCAACAATTGTGCAATTATACCTAGAATTAAATGAGTTTCAATTGCTGCCCGCGGGCGATTGCCTGGGTGCGGCTGCTGACGTTGAATTTGGCAAACAGGTTACCGGTGTGTTTTTTGACTGTGGGCAAAGAGATGAACAACCGTTCAGCGATCTCCTGGTTGGAGAGGCCTTCTGCCAGTAACTTTAATACCTCTAGCTCGCGCTCGCTGAGCGGTTCGATGAGATCATTGGTGGATGCACGCTTTGCGGGAACCCCTTCCGCGGGGCTGATCTTTTGGCGCAGTTCCTGGCAAGCGCGCAACAGGTCAGGCAGGCCGCCTGCCTCAGCCAGAGCGGTGGCTTTATCCAGCGACGCCATTGCTTCCTGAGTCTGATGAGCGATCAAAGCCAGTTGAGCCAGTTCGAGGTAAAGCGATCCTGTGGCGGGAGATCGTTCAAAGTGGTTTTCCTGCACCAATTGCATGGCTGCCTGGCAGGCTTGTTCTGCTTCACCCAGATTTCCAGCCTGGTGAGACAGGCGTGAGAGGGAAGTATAGGCATTGATGACCGCCATTAAGTTGCCACTTTTCTTTACCAGCGGAATGGCGGCACGGTAATGTTGAATGGCCTCTTCCTGCTTGCCCATATCCCGACAAATGTTGCCGCTGACCACGTGCAGGTCTCCCGTCAGCAGATCGCCGGCGCGTTGGGCAATGGGCATGCTGGCCTTGGCCAGGGTATAAGCATTATCCAGATCGCGGGTCACAAAGAGCAGATAAGTTTCCAGCACCCGGTTGGAGGCCAGAATGCGATGGTATTCTTCATCGGTTTCTGGCAGCGTGCCATTTGTGAGGCAATCATCCAGGGCCTGATTGGCAATTTTCAAGCGTTGTTTTGATTCTTCTATCTGGCGGCGGAAGAACAACACCCAGGCGTATGCGGTGCCTAATAGCGGGTCGGGGTCCACCACGCTTTCAGGCAGAGCGCGCAGCCAGCGCAGCAGCAGGCTGGCTTGGCCTAAGTGAATGACTTCCAGCCAGTGCTTGCGTACCAGAGCGGCCGCGCCTTCAGGGTCATTGGCAGACAACAAATGTTGAAAAGCCTCTTCCGTCAAGGCATGAGCTTCCAGCCAATCGGCAGCTTTTTTGTGAAGAGCAGGCACTTCTTGAGGGCTGTGATGTTTGAGGCGCGCCTGCAGCAGATCGGCAAACAAATGATGGTACCGAAACCACTCACGGGTCGAATCGAGCGGGATGATAAAGAGGTTATGGCTCACCAACTCCTGCAAGAGCTGATCACTTTGCGCCTCCCCGCTGACGGCTGTGCATAATGCCGCATTGAAGCGCTCGAGAATGCAGGTGCGCAGCAAAAAGTTATTCTCTTCCTGGTTTTGATGTTTGAGCACTTCTTCCACCAGATAATCGGCAATGTATTCGTGGCTGCCGCTGAACTGCGCCAGGAATTCTTCTTTTGAATGCTCAGAGTGCATGGCCAGCAAGGCCAGTTGCAGACCGGCGGCCCACCCTTCGGTGCGAGTTTCCAGGGTTTCCAGATCATGGGCGGACAAGCCGAATTGGTTGATCTGGTTGACCAGGGTTTCCACTTCTGCCACAGAAAAACGCATTTCCTGCAAGGAGATCTCGGTCAACTGTTGGCGGGCACGCAGCCTGGCCAGCGGTAACGGCGGCGTGATGCGTGTGGCCAGTACAACCGTTATGCCTGGGGGTAGGTTTTCTACAATAAAAGAGAGACTTTCATGAATGAGGGGATTGGTGATCAGATGATAATCGTCAAGGACGATGAGCAATGGCGGGGTCACGCTGCTCAAAGAATTGAGCAGCACGGGCAAGATGCGCTTAGGGTCAGGGCTGCCGCCCTGGATTTGAGGCAACAGGTCGCTGCCAAAGCCGGGAAAGACCCGCTCGATTGCTGCCACCAGATAGGCCAGAAAGCGTTCCGCATCATTGTCCTGCCCATCGAGCGAGATCCAGGCTGCCGGCAGGGAAGATCTGATGAGCCAATCGGCCAGCAGGGTACTTTTACCAAACCCGGCTGGTGAGGAGATGAGCATGAGGCGAACGCCTCTTTCCAGCCCCTGATTAAGTTTCTCCGTCAGGCGCTGCCTGGTGACAAGCGCGTCTGACGGAGCAGGGATGTTCAATTTGGTGAGGAGGATGGGTACCGGCATAGGTTAAGTATACCGGATTCAGTCCATCTGTCACTTCTTTAGGATATAGATTGTTGCACCGATCAGCAAAGCGTCCAGCAAGGCACGGCTCCACAGGGGCAGGAAGAGAAAGGTGATGACCATGAGCACAATGGCGGAGGCCAACCCCAAAGCCAGGGGTAATTGCCAGGCTTTGCGGCGGGTGAAGAGTACCACAGCGATGATGCCGCAGGCCAGGGCAATGAACCACAAACCGATCTCCAGAGTAGTATTGAACGCTGGTTCAACGGATCCTTCAGCGCGATTTTTGAGCGTGTTCAGGGCTTTCATTTCCATCACAGCGTCGGGCAGCTCAATGGCGGTCAGGGCAGGAGAGGGCATTGCCCCTTCGCCAAAGCTTTCGCGGATCACCACGCGGGTGGTGGTGGCATCTACCGGGTAAAGCCCAATGACGAAGGTCCAGGCGGGAGTACCCTCAGGAGTGGGTGTTTGCCAGCCAAAGGTCTTCTCTGGCTCCACCACAAATACCTGGCTCATGCACACACCTTTGGCCATGCAGATGGGGTCGCCGATAGCAGGATTTTGGTATTCAGGGAGGATCGCATCAGCGGTGTGGATATCAAAACCGAGCAGGTTTTCCAGCCAGTCATAGCTGTACCAGCCGCCACGGCCTTGACCCCACTGTACCACCCAGGGCCAGATCTGCTCTGGCGTAGCATTGATGCTGACGGCGCGTGTCCAGCCTTTGATGGGCAGGTCGCCGGGCATGCTCTGAGCAACCTCAGCGTTCGTGGCTCCCCAGCGCAGATGGATGGGACGCAGCAGCATGTAGGTCACCACCAGGGTGACAAAGAGGATAGCCAGACCGGCGAAGAAACGTTTGGAGGGAGAATATTGGGACATGATTTTGACCCCTTTCTAATGAATTTTTGGGCGTAATTCAACAGAGATCAAACGCACGTTCAGTGAGCCGATCTGTGCAAGCAAACCGAAGAGGGTGCTGGGGTCATAGGCAGAGACAATGAGCAACGTCCGCTCAGGGGCCTCTTGTTGAGGTTCCACCGCCAGCAGCTCGAGCCCTTCAAACCAATCCTGCCAGCGATCACGCGGCCCACCCTCTATACATATTTCGTAAGTGTCTTCTTTGTTCATGCGAACTCCTATGCCTCAATAATAAGGCGGGCAGGCAAGGAGCACATCAGGCGAAAGTCTACTTTTGCCGCTACTACTTTGGTATACCCAACAAAAAGCCGCTTTATGTTTTTCATAAAGCGGCTTTTATCATAACGCGCGTGGATTTAAGTTCCCTGATAAGCTTTTTGCAAGTCAGCGATCTCGATCTTGCTCATTTTAAGCATGGCCTGCATCACCCGGTTGGCACGTGCTGGATCTTTGTCTTGCAGGTACTCTGCAAGGGCATCTGGGATGATCTGCCATGAGACCCCGAACCTATCTTTTAGCCAGCCGCAGGGTAGTTTTTCACCACCTGCTGAAAGTTTTTCCCAGTATTCGTCGACTTCAGCCTGAGTTTGGCAATGGACGAACAATGAAATTCCTTCAGCAAAGTGAAAGGTTGGTCCGCCATTGAGCAGATAAAATTCCTGGTCGCCGATCTGTAAAGTGGCGGTGAATAGCTTGCCATCTGGGCCACGGCTTTCGTTGAGCACTTTGGTGTCTTTAAAGACACTCGTGTACAGTTCGATTGCTTCTCCAGCCTGGTCGTTATAGGTAATGAACGGTGTGATCTTTTGCATATTTTCTCCTAAGGGTTGGGGGAAACAAATTTTTGAACCACCCAATTGTTCTTGCCCAATGGGCGAATCTTCTTAAAGCCATATTGTTCAAAAAGGGATAATGTGGCATTGTGGATAAAGGTACTGCTTACTTTGCGTCCGCTCACATCTTCTGGGTAGCTTTCAACCACTCCACCGCCCAGAACGGCAATCTGTTCCAGGGCACCGGCCAGGGCTGCTGAGGCCACACCTTGTTTGCGGTAATCGCGATCTACAAAAAAGCAAGTGATACGCCAATCAGGCAGATCGGTTAATTTGGCGGTGTATTCACGCGCATGTTTGATGTGCGGCAGCTCCTCAGTGGGACCGAACTGGCACCAACCCACAGCAATTCCCCCGACGTAGACCAGAGCGGCATGGGTGCGGCCTTCGCTCACCCTTTGCGCCTTGCGCTGATGATTCAGCTCATAAGTAGTGCTTTTATTTGCACCCTCGCTGTGAAAGGACATACACCAGCAACCACCCCAGACACCATTGTGCTTTTCAGCCAGTGTCTCAAAATCAGGCCAAGTGTTCATATCCAACGCTTTGGTGAGGTATGTGTCGTTTTGCATTGAGATAATTGTACAAAAATTATCCAATTAATTCAATGAGACCTTTGATAAGGGGAGGGCGTCAGGCAGATTATTTGGTTTGATCTGGTATGCAGAAATGAGCTTTTTGCAGAAGCGTCTCACTGTCCTAATTGTAGGGTACACTAGATGCGTAAGCAAAAGTAAAACATCAACTAGAATTTAGAATTATTAAGGTGTATTTCCATGCCCATTAACCTGTCTGCCACCTATCACCAGAAGATCTTTAATAAAGCCAAACATCAGTCGCGGCCTTTTAGTGAGGTTTTGCAGTATTATGCCAACGAGCGTTTTTTGTTCCGATTGGGAAAATCAGCATATCGGCCAAGATTTGTTTTAAATGGGGCGATGGAGTTCTTTTTGGCAGAGGGCGATGCCGGGCCACTCAGCTCTAAGATCGCTCAGACGGGGAAGCGTCCTTATTCGGTCGGCAACCTGGTGAATATCGTTAAAGAGATCTGTGCTCTGTCGGTTCAGAATGACGGCCTTGATTTTTCGCCGGCAACCGTTCATGGGTTCAATCTCAAAGATGATAATGAAGAAGTTCGCGGTGTGCGTGTTCTTTTTACCTGTTACCTCGGCTCTGTGACCACCCCCATGCAGCTTGATTTTCTCTTTTCCACCGATCTGAATCTGGAACCTGTAGATTTTCAATTTCCACTTATGTTTGAAGCCCTGGAACCGGCCAGCGTGCTCGCCTTGCCGTTTGAGACCGTGGTCGCAGAGAAATTCCATGCCATCTTCACTGCTGAGGCTGGAACTCCCAGCCTGAAGGATTTCTACGACATCTGGACGCTAATGCACTGGCAGCAAATGGATTACGCCCTTCTCAAAGATGCGCTTCTCATAACGTTGCAACAAGGAATAAACGAGCCCTCCCAGCAAATGCCAGAGGTGCTTTCGATGGAATTTGCCCGTCGCCAACATGAAGCCTGGTACTCATTCGTGCGCAAGCATCAACT
>CAZWKK010000101.1:4163-6962 GCA_964634855.1 uncultured Anaerolinea sp. | reverse complement strand
GATGGTTGGGTGTATGTGGCCGAACGAGGCGCAAACAGAGTTGTGCGGCTGAAAGATGAGAATGCCGACGGTGAAGCTGATGGAATTGAGGTCGTAGCCAGTGGATTGAACAAACCGGACAGCCTGGCATTTTATGCTGATGGATCGCTCTACGTTTCTGAACCCACAAAGGTTATTCGTTTGAGCAACCCCGACGTGCAGGGAGTTTATCAGAGCCGTGAGGTGGTGATCTCAGGTTTGCCAAGCGGCGGGCATGCGACTCGGACTTTGTTATTCAGCCCAAATTACGAAAAATTATTCGTTGCAGTTGGTTCTTCCTGCAATGTTTGTCAGGAAAAGGACAGCAGGCGGGCGACTATCATGCAATACAATCCAGATGGAAGCAATGCGTCTATTTATGCCAGCGGCTTAAGAAATGTGGTTGGCATAGCGTTTCGTCCTGATAGCGAGGAACTTTGGGCTTCGAATAATGGACGCGATAACCTGGGTGATTCTGTACCACCCGAAACGGTCTATAAGATCCGACAAGGGGCATTTTATGGATGGCCTGTTTGCCATGCCGGCCGAATTATTGACCCGCAATTTGGTACAAGCGATAGTTGTAATGGTGTAGAAATTCCTGCTGTTGAGCTAAATGCACACATGGCGCCTTTGGGAATTGCTTTTTATACTGGGGACCAATTCCCGAAAGAGTATAAAGGGAGCTTGTTTGTGGCATTGCACGGATCCTGGAACAGCAGTGTACCAGTGGGATATAAGGTTATGTGGATACCCATTAATACGGATGGAACGCCAGGAGTCGCTCAAGATTTTGCGACTGGTTGGCTGCAAAGCGATGGCAATGTATGGGGTAGGCCTGTAGGAATATTACAGCTGTCCGATGGCAGTTTACTGGTTTCAGATGATAAAGGTGGAACGATCTTCAGGATTTACTATCTCAGACAGTGAATTTATCAATCACCTAAGACGATTGGGTGGTTCGAATCGCGGATCCATTCGCTCCATGAACCGTTGTAGAGTTTTGGCTGGGGCAGGCCAGCATAGACCATTGCCAGTATGTTTTGAGCAGAAGTAACGCCTGAGCCGCAATAGATGACCGTTTTGTTAATTGTATGTCCGGCAAGCAAATGGTCGAAGATCTTGCGCAGATCTTCTGCTGGGTAGATAGTTCCGTCCTGTTTAGAATTCTGGCCATAGAAATAGTTGACCGCTGAAGGAATATGGCCGGCCTTGGCATCGATGGGCTCCGAAGCACCAGTAAAACGTTCAGGGGCGCGAGAATCGACGATCAGCCAGGATGGATCACGAGTGATAGTCTCCATCTCGGCTGTTGAAACCACCATTTCTGGTTGTGGTTGACCGGTAAAATTGCCAGTTGGATTCGTCTGCCAGCCAGATTCAGTCTCGAAACCAGCAGTCAGCCAGGCTGGCAGTCCGCCATCAAGGACGGCTACCTGGTTATGCCCCAGGTAACGAAGTAAGAACCACAGACGGGCAGCAAAGCTCCCAGAGGTTGAATCATAAGCGATCACCTGGGAATGGGAGTTGATCCCGAATCGGCGTAATGTCTCAATAAGCTCATAAGTTTCTGGTAAGGGATGCCGACCGCTGCCGGATGTTACCGGCCCTGAAAGATCGGTGTTCATATGAGCGTAAACTGCACCGGGGATGTGCAAGGAGCGGTATTCTTCTTCACCCGAGGATGGGTCCATCAGGTCAAAGCGACAATCCACGATGACCCAATTAGGATCGTGAACGTGGTCAGATAGTTCTTTGGCGGTAATGAGGGTGTTCCACATCAAAAGTCACTCCTACGATTGATTTACTAATTCTAACCAAAAATCATGATAAATCAAAAGGGCTCTCGAAACCGAGAGCCCTGGATGTTAGCTTAACCGTTTACATTACCTTTTCACCGATTGTATGCAGCAGTGCGAGGTTTGGCAGGTGAATGGCTGGAACCGGGAAGCCCGAGACAATGACAACCTGTTCTCCGGGCTTGAGATTATGTTTCTCCTGTAGAAGCTGATCAACCCTCTGCGCGATCTCCTCGAGGGAGTTGGTGAAGGGGATCATAACCGGGGTAACGCCCCAGAAGAGATTGACGTAGTTGTACACCTCTTCATGGGGAGTAAATGCCATGATGGGTACGCGGGGATGTACTTTTGACATTAACAAAGCGGTACGCCCGGTCTGGGTGAGCACTGAGATATTAACCACTTTGCGGTCATGGGCTAATTCTTTGGCTGCCCGGGTCATTGCAATGGCATCGTCCTGAGTAACATCTTTGGGGGTTTCATCTGCATGGCCCCAATCTTCAAAATGGGCTTCGGCTTCGCGGACAATGGCGTCCATCATCTTCACAGCTTCTACCGGGAAGTTCCCTGAGGCTGTCTCACCAGAGAGCATGACGGCGTCAGTGCCATCAAACACTGCGTTGGCTACATCAGAGGCTTCAGCACGAGTGGGGCGGGGATTGTGGATCATGGAATCAAGCATCTGGGTGGCGGTGATGACGATCTTGGCATGGCGGTTGGCCATGGTGATGATCTCTTTCTGCATAATCGGTACTTCAGAAGCAGATGTTTCAACACCCAGGTCACCTCGGGCGACCATGACCCCGTCTGTCGCGTGCATGATCTCATGCAGATTATGAATAGCTTCTGGCCGTTCCAATTTGGCAATGATGTTCGGGCCGCGTTTGCCCTGGGTCAGGCGTTTGATCTCAGCGCGGGCAATCTGAATATCATTGGCAGTCTCCACGAAGGAAATCGCCACAAAATCGACGCATTGTTCGAT
>CAZWKK010000101.1:0-4063 GCA_964634855.1 uncultured Anaerolinea sp. | reverse complement strand
GGAGTCTCTGTGGAGTAGAGATTTACGATCTCATCTTTTTTTAGTTCAATTCCCTCAGAAGGGAGAACACCCACACGTAATTTTGGGCCTTGCAGGTCCTGCAAAATGGCGATAGGGCGGTTCATTTCTTTTGATACCTTACGAATGGTGGTGATAAGTTGGGCGTGACTTTCGTGAGTTCCATGCGAAAAATTTAGGCGGGCAACGTCCATTCCTGCTGCGACCAGTTGACGAATGACAGCTTCATCCGATGAGCTGGGGCCGAGTGTACAAACGATCTTAGCAAAACGGGTCATGATCCAATCCTTAAAAAAAATAAAAACTCGTGAAAATCATAACTCAACTTCAATGATTCTTCAATTAACTTAAGGTTCGGACAGAAACAATAGACCCCGGCGATTTGCCGAGGTCTATAGAATTTACTTCATTTTGAGAACTTCGCTGATCCGTTCCATTGCCCAATCGATCGTTTTCTGATCAATGATCAATGGAGGTGCAAAGCGGATCACATTATCATGGGTCTCTTTAGCCAGGATGCCTTTGGACATGAGCGCTTCGCAGAAGCGTCTGGCGCCACCCGCCTGGGGAAAGAGCTCAACGCCAATGAGGAGACCTTTTCCGCGGACTTCTTTGACATGCGGGCTATCTACCGCACGCAATTGTGCCATGAAATACTCGCCCATATTGGCGGCATTTTCGGTTAGTTTTTCTTCGCGGATCACTTTGAGGGCAGCACGGGCAACGGCTGCGGCCACCGGGCTGCCACCAAATGTGGAGCCATGCTCACCAGGTTGGAAGAGTCCCAACACTGACTTATCGGCCAGAACAGCAGATACCGGGTAAAAGCCACCAGAAAGAGCTTTACCGATCACGATCATATCCGGACGAATGCCTTCGTGATCACTGGCAAAGAGTTTACCGGTTCGGCCGAGGCCCGTTTGGATCTCATCGGCAACGAATAGAACATTGTTCTTCTTGCAGATGTCAGCAACTGCCTTCAAATAACCGGCCGGTGGGATGAGCACGCCGCCTTCACCCTGAATGGGTTCCAGCATGACTGCCGCGGTGTACGGAGTGATGGCCTTCTCCAGTGCATCTGCGTCGCCATAGGCAACATTGACAAAGCCAGGGGTGAAAGGTCCGAAATCGTTCTTGTAGAACTGCTCGGAAGAGAAAGTAATAATGGAGATGGTGCGACCGTGGAAATTGCCATTGGCCACGATGATCTCAGCTTTGTAGCGGGGGATGCCTTTGACCACGTAGCCCCATTTTCGCGCCAGTTTGAGAGCCGTCTCAACAGCTTCAGCGCCGCTGTTCATGGGGATGGACATCTCATAACCTGTCATCTCAGAGATCTCTTTGTAAAAGAGTGGCAATTGATTATTGCGGAAAGCCCGTGAGGTGAGGGTCACTTTTTGGGCTTGCTCGATCATGGCTTTGAGGATGGTGGGATGTACGTGACCCTGGTTCAAAGCGGAGTAGGCACTCAAGCAATCGAGGTATTTCTTGCCTTCTACATCATAAACCCAGACGCCTTCACCTTTTTCGATCACGACATCAAGCGGATGATAATTATGTGCACCGTAGCGTTCTTCGATTTCGATGTATTCCTGAGTTTTCATATTAGTCCTTGAGGAGAAGTTTATAGAGTACAGCTTTTTGAGCATGCAAGCGGTTATGAGCCTGCGGGAAGATCACAGAATGCGGGCCATCTGCCACTTCATCGGTCAATTCCTGTCCGCGATGGGCAGGCAAGCAGTGCATTACAATGGCGTCTTTGTCGGCTTCGTCCACCAAAGCTGCGTTTACTTGATACGGAGGGAAGATAGCTTTGCGTTTCTCAGTTTCAGCTTCCTGGCCCATGCTGGTCCAGGTGTCGGTGTAAATGACATGGGCTTTTTTGACAGCATCGTGTGGATCACGGATGAAGGTTAATTTGCTTCCGGAGGCTGCGGCAAAGGTCTTGGCAGCTTCGATGGCTTTGGGGGTAATGTCGTATCCATCCGGTCCGGCAAATGTGAAGTTGGCACCTAATTTGGCACAGATGTGCATCAGAGAGACGGCTACATTATTGCCATCGCCCAAGAAGGTGACGTTAAGACCTTTGAGGGAGCCGAATTTTTCTTGAATGGTCAATGCATCTGCCATGCCCTGGCAGGGATGGTTGTAATCGCTCAAGCCATTGATGATGGGAACAGAAGACCATTTAGCCAGTTCAAGGACGTGTTCATGGGCAAAAACACGGGCCATGACAACATCCACATAGCCGGCAAGCACACGGGCTACGTCAGCGATGGATTCGCGTTGACCCAGGCCGATTTCAGCGGGGGAGATGTAAAGGGCATCACCGCCCATGTGGCGCATGGCCATATCAAAGCTGATACGGGTGCGCAGGCTGGGTTTCTGGAAGACCATGGCCAGGGTTTTACCCTGGAATAGCGGTTTATTACCGCCATTGAAGTGCTCTTTCTTTAGAGTAACGGCAAGATCGAGCATTTCTTGAAGTTCGGCAGGAGAGTAATCTGAGACTGCCAAAAAGTCTTTTTTCATTTATTCCTCGTCAAAAATGAATTTGATTTCTTAAAAAGTATAACATAGGCTTTCAAGCCTGTCTTCTAGAAGACGATCCTTGAAAGCCTGTTATTTGTCATAGATTGCGAAAAATTACTTACCGAATTGGATCTTGCTGATGGCGGAGCGAACCATCCAATCCATTACCGGGTAGAGGGTGCGACCGATGAGATTTTTGGCGGTGTAAAGCAATTTTCCTTCGCCGCCAGGTAGGATCACATAGGTGCCACGGGCCATTTTATCCAGCACCTCTTTTGCCACGGCTTCTGGCGCCATCAATTTGGCAGAGCCGGCGACCTCTTTGGTAATAAACGGTTTGAACTGGCTTTCGTATTCCAATTGCGGCGTCTGGGTGTCTGGTGGGAAGACGATCGAAACCTGAATTCCATAAGGTTTTAATTCGGAGCGCAACACATCCGTGAGTCCACTGACCGCATATTTAGACGCACCATAAGCCGAATAGCCGTATACACCAATAAAGCCGGCAATGGAGGAAATGTTACAAATGGTTCCCGAATGACGCTGTTGAAAATCGGCCACAAAGTTTTTCAATACATTTACTGTACCAAAATAATTGACGTCCATCATCCAATGAAAAATGTCTGGATTCAGAGCACTGAATTTACCCGGGTGTGCCACACCGGCGGAATTGATGACCATATCCGGAAGGCCGAATTCAGATTTGAAACGTGTGAGGATCACGTTCAAATCCTCCGCGTTAGTGATATCTGCTTTGATGGTAAATATATTTTGCGATGCATCTTGTTTGATGCCATCCAGCTCATTTTTTGCCAGTGCAAGACCCTCTTCATGGCGGGCCAAAATCGCTACATGGCCGCCTCGTTCCAGGATCCCTTTTGCCAACGCCAGACCGATACCGCTTGAACCCCCAGTGATCAATGCTAACTTACCCGAGTAGTAATTCATTAGGTCTCCTTTTGATTAATGTCCACACGATGCGCAAGAACCACCGGAACAGCCTCCACAGCCGCAGGATGAACCGGATGACGTAGGCGCTGAGGAAGAATTGCCAGCGTTGAAGTTGCAGACACTCAGTTTCCGTTGAGTGTCCTGTGAATTACAAGATTTGCAGGAGATGGGGGAATCGGAATCTTTCATTGAGCGTAAAGCTTCAAAAACATGACCACATTGATGACAGATATATTCATACGTTGGCATAGGGTCCTCTGTTTTTCGAATATGGGAAATATCTTAGCACAAATTAGGGCTATAGCGCATTAGTGAAATAAGGTGTAGATGGCGATACCAAAGGCAACCGCAACATTCAATGAATCTTTCCTACCAGACATGGGGATATGCAGGATGTCATCAGATAGCTGCAGGATCTCAGGATCAACGCCTGTGACCTCATTGCCCATGACCAGAAGCACAGGAGAGCTTGTTTCTGAGGAGTTGAAGGTAAAGATGTCTTTTGATGTTCGAGTGGCTTCAATGGATATTACTCTAAATCCAATGGCTTTTTTGTTCTGCA
>CAZWKK010000100.1:0-6963 GCA_964634855.1 uncultured Anaerolinea sp. | reverse complement strand
GTGGCAGCCCGGTAAGGATCAGCGGCAGCAAAAGCCCAGGCATCAATGATTCCATCACGTACCCGTTCACCGCTGTACTCCCCAAAGGCAAGATCTTCAACGCCGAGGGTTACTTCTGCGTGCGCCAGACGCTGATCGGCCAGGTTGGATAGAATACGCAAATGAGCCCTTCCACCACTGATTGAAGCAACCTTTTGAGAAAGCCTTTCCACCGCAGTATTAACAGCATTGGCACCCATGGAATCACGCACGTCATAAAGCAGGTGTGCCACAATGAAGGCACCGATCGGTGATTCAGTGAGGGTGCGAAATTGCAAGCCTTTTGCTCCACCACCAAGCGCTTCAAGTTGTGGGTTTATACCATGTAATGAGTCTAACAGCTCCTGCTTGTGGTCTTCCAAAGCCTTTATCGCCTGATTGATATCTGGCACATCCAACAGTTGGATCTGACCGATCATGATCGGTTCATCCGTCCAGGCGTGAAACCCACCGTTTTGCTGTGCCAGTTTTGCCATGTAAGAAGCCCCGGCGATAACGGAAGGTTCCTCAACTGCCATGGGAACCAGTACTTCTTTACCATTCACGATAAAATTCTGAGCGATGCCCAAAGGCAAATGGAAGGTTCCCACTGCGTTTTCCACCATATGGTCCGCAGCCACAGCATCCAACCCAGCAATCCCACTTAAGATTTGGGTCTCTTTCTCGTCCAGACCAACCTGGTGAGCAAGTTCTTGCAAACGTTCCTGGAGTGAAAGTTTATAAAATTTATTGGCAAATGGTTGGCTCATGGCAGTCTCCCTGACGGTAATAATTGGCTAAGTGTACTATTTTTATCATCTTTTTGCTGCAAAATCCTATCATACTTCTCGAAAGAACTTTCAACAAAAAAACAACCCTTCGGTTTTAGCTGAAGGGTTGATATCAAACATGTGTAATTAGCTTTGTTTGAATTGTAAGAGGCGCAGAGCATTCAGAACAACCACAATGGTACTGCCTTCGTGAAATACCACAGCCGGGCCAATGCTTATAAAACCAGTAAGCGAGGCAACGATAAGAAGTGCGATAACCCCCATTGAGATGACTAAATTCTGTATGATGATCGTTCGCGTGGCTCTGCCAAGACCCACTGCAAAGGACAATTTGGAAAGGTCGTCACCCATCAGGACCACATCTGCAGTCTCAAGAGCCACATCTGTGCCAGCTCCGCCCATGGCGATTCCGACGGTGGCATTAGCCAGCGCAGGAGCATCGTTGACACCATCTCCAATCATGGCCACCTGTCCGTACTCTTCCACAAGTTCACGAATGGCTTCCAATTTGTTCTCAGGCATCAAATCAGCGCGAAAATTGCTAATCCCCACTTCGTTCGCTATGGCTGCGGCTGCGTTGGCATTATCCCCTGTGAGCATGATGGTATTTGAGACGCCTATACGGTTAAGCGAATTCATCGCAGCAGGAGCTTCGGGTCGCAGTGTATCTGAAAGAGCGATCATGCCAACCACCTGCTGTTCCAACGCCACCCACATAATTGTCTTACCTGCCTGTTGGAACGATTTTGCAGCCTTCATTTGATCTTCGGTCAGGTTTAAATTTTCTGTATCCATCAAAGCCTGATTACCGATAAGAACCGTGGCGCCATCTATCTCTGCCTGGACACCCTGCCCTGTGATCGATTCCATCTTGTCCGCGGTCAAGGGAGTGATGCCATCCACCTGAGCTTTTTGTACAATCGCCTGAGCCAATGGGTGCGCTGACCGTAACTCGGCCCCAGCCGAGATGGCGATCAGTTTTACAGGATCCAGACCATAAGCAAGAATATCGGTTACCTGGGGCTTGCCGTGGGTGATGGTGCCAGTCTTGTCAAATGCCACCGCTTTGAGCAGTGCTAAATTCTCCAGATGGGCTCCGCCCTTGACCAACACGCCGTTACGCGCTGCCTGAGCAATGCCAGAGAGAATGGCCGCCGGGGTTCCCAATGCCAGTGCACAGGGCGAGGCAGCCACCAAAAGGGTCATGGCACGCAAAAAACTATCTTTGAAAGGAAAGCCAAAGAACGGAGGGAGAACAATGACGGCCAGTGTGGTTAGTAATACAGCCGGCACAAATACTCGCTCAAATTTCTCCACTGTTTGTTGGGTTGGTGATTTTTGCGCCTGGGCTTCTTCCACCATCTTCATAATGCGAGAAAGGGTGGAGTCTTTTGCCAGCCGGGTCACTTTGACATCAAGTGCACCTTCGCCATTGATGGTGCCAGCAAAGACCTGCATACCTGGTGCCTTTTCTACCGGCACAGATTCACCGGTGACAGGCGCCTGATCTACCGCCGAATTGCCTTGTAAGATCAAACCATCAACCGGGATCCGTACTGCAGGACGAACGATCACCACCTCATCCAATTTAAGGTCATCTACAGGGATCTCAATCTCTTTCCCTTCACGGCGAACCAGCGCCACCTTGGGTGCCAGGTCTGCCAGGGCATTCACAGCCTTTTGCGCGCGTTGCAGAGCACGCTCTTCCATAGCATGACCCAGACTGAACAAGAAGAGCAGTAAAGCCCCTTCTGCGAATTCTCCCAAAAAAGCAGCACCGAGCGCTGCAATTAACATCAACAGATCTGTGTCAAAATGTTTTTCACGGATCGCGTGCCATGCGTGTTGGGCGACATTCCATCCGCCTATCACATACGCCAGGGCAAACAAACCAATACTAAGAAATTCAGGAAACCCAAAGTATTTACCGCTCAACCAACCGATCAACACCAATAAACCAGAGAATAGGCTGAAGAACAATTCTCGGTTTTCATGCAAGCGCGCCTGCTTTTCACTTAGCGGGATACTGTACCCCAAGGAACGGATACGTTTCTCAATCTCATTGCGTGCTATTTTTTGGCTGTCGTACTCCACCCAAATTTTTTCAGCCGCATAGTTCACTTTGACCGAGAGTACCCCTTCCATGCGTTCAAGGCCATGTTGCAAAACAATTACACAATCGGAGCAATCCATCCCTTCGATCTGTAATGCATCATGATGGTAACGGTTGACGATCTTCGTCCCTGAGGAAATAGCAATCCTTTTCACCTCAGAAAGACTTATCTGGTTCGGATCGTAATGCAAACAAAGTTCGACAGATTCATTTTCATTTTTGAAATGAGATTTCAGGATCCCTTTCTGTGCCTGGAGCGTGTTTTCCAGACGCATCAGACATTCATCCTTCTCATTATCAATGCCTGGCAACACAAGGGGTAATTCAAGTTCGACGGTTTTTTCCATGTAAGTGTCTTCTTCCAAGGTCTCTCTTTGTTGCAAACTCAATTGATCAAAAATGATTCCGTCTAATTCCCAATTGACGGTCTTTTCTTTCTCATAAACAAGCACTATTCGTGCTCAATGTGCTCCAAACCACGGTCAAACAATTCACGAATATGATCATCTTCCAATGCCACAAAAACCTGCTTTCCCTGTTTTCGTGTACGAACCACATGCTTGTCTTTCAACCCACGTAATTGATGCGATACTGCTGAAGGAGAGATCTTTAGTTCTTCAGCTAGATCCCCAACATTCACCTCGCCTGCCATCAGGACGGAGAGAATTTTAATGCGGGTGGGGTCACTTAATGAATCAAATAATGCAGACATTTTTTGGGCGGAAAGATCATCGAGTATTGGAGATATTGATTTCATTTAATTATCCCTATCATTTGAACGATTGCTCAATTGTTTAAATAATACCTCACCTCTTATCAAGCGTCAAGTAATCGAAGCATATTTCACAAATGATCACGTTTTGATTGGCCGTGTAATTAACTTTTATAAGTTTATACTAATATTTTAGTACTATTTAAGATAGTTTTCATGTATTTGTACTATTATTAAGGTACATCACTTGAATTCAAAGGAGTAACATGGCTATCAAACTCGTAAGCGTTGATGCAACTCAGATCGAAGGATTTAAAATCGAAACAAGATCACGTCAGCACGTTTCAATCGTTGACCAACCCCCTGCGGGTGGCGGCACAGATGCCGGCCCCACCCCTCTTGAGTACCTTTTTATCTCTCTGGCAGGCTGCATTGTCACTATCGGTCACATCGTTGCCAAACAACGTCAGCTCCCCGTCCGCAAGATCGAGTGCCACGTGGAAGGTGAATTGGACACAGATGTTCTTATGGGTAAAAGCACCGCAGTTCGCCCCGGCTTTACTGGCATTCGTGTGATCGCCAAAGTTGATGGCGACATGACCCAGGAAGAAAAAGAATCCTTCATCCGAGACGTGGATGCACGTTGCCCGATTTCCGACAATGTCCACAATTTGACACCGGTAGAAATTGTGGTTGAATAGGTATTGTGAGTAAAAATGCTGCTATTTCCCCTGAAAAGATCAAGGATACTTCTGCAGATCAGATGGTCGGACAGAAGCTAAAGAGCCTGAGAAACAAAAGGGGCTTATCCTTACGTATTCTAGCGGATCGCAGCGGCTTAAACATCAATACCTTAAGTCTGATAGAGAATGGAAAATCTTCTCCATCGGTAAGCACGTTGCAGCAATTGGCACAAGCACTTGATGTACCAATTGCTGCATTTTTTGAATCCGATTCGATCGAAAAAGACATCGTTTTTACCCCAGCCAACCAGCGGCCAAGTCAGTTCTTTGGCAAAGCTGAAATGCAAAACTTGGGCAAAAACCTCTCAGCTGATGAGATACAGCCTTTTTATGTTACCCTCTTGCCAGAAATGGGAAGTGGTGACCAAATGATTGTCCATACCGGGTTGGAGTTTGTTTACAATTTGGAAGGTTGTGTTCAGTATATAGTAGATGGACAACAATTCAATTTATGTTCTGGCGATTCCTTGGTTTTCAAAGCCACCCTCCCTCACCAATGGAAGAATATCACCGGCCAAATGGCAAAGATCCTTCTCATTCTTTATTCTTGTGTTGAGGGAAGCGAAGCCGGAAATCAACACTTTGCCGGGACAAGCAGGTCTTAACCTTTCTTTTTTTTCAAAACCCAATTAGTCGCACCTATCGATATTTAAAGGAAAAGAAGGCACTGGGTGCCTTCTTTTCCTTCTGAAGGAGAATGTGCAAGTTGCCTGGCTACTTCTGTCCGTAATATGCGCCCTTGCCGTGTTTGCGCAGATAATGTTTATCTAGCAATTCCTGTTGCATTGGCCCCAGTTCTGGATTCAATCCAAGAGCATGGTACTGCATAAAAGCGACTTCTTCGAGTACTACCGCATTTTCGACGGCTTTTTCCGGAGTCTTACCCCAGCAGAACGGGCCATGGCTGCAAAAGAGAACAGCCGGAATTTCATCAGGATCAAGATTCGCAAAGGTTTCAATGATCACTTTGCCGGTCTCCTGCTCATAATTTCGTTTAATTTCCTCCGGAGTTAACTTTCGCGTGCAGGGAACTGGGCCGTAGAAATAATCTGCATGGGTGGTGCCAGTGGCTTCAATGGGCAACCCGGCCTGAGCAAAACTACTGGCCCAGCGGCTGTGAGTGTGCACAATACCACCTAGCGAGGGAAAGGCTTTATACAACTCGATATGGGTCGGGACATCTGATGAAGGACGTAAATCACTTTCAATGATTTTTCCATTCAGATCTACCACCACCATATCTTGCACTTTCATGGTTTCGTAATTCACACCAGAAGGTTTTATGACCAACAATCCACTTTCCCGGTCAATAGCTGAGACGTTTCCCCAGGTAAATGTAACCAGCCCATATTTGGGCAGGAGCAAGTTGGCCTCAAAAACCCTTCGTTTTAATTCCTCAAGCATGCTACCTCAACTTCCAAAGCAGGTCGTTGACCCGCAATTCCTTTTTCAACTCTTCGGTAGTGGTCTTCTCGTTCAAGTAAACGAACTCTATATCCATCATTTCTGCCCAGTCTTCCAAAACCTGCGCGGACAGATCAAAGGTAAGTACTGTATGATGCGCCCCACCAGCGGTGATCCACTGACGGATGCCCTCGCGGATATCGGGTTTGATCTTCCACATCACACGAGCGACTGGCAAATTGGGCATATCCATAATGGGTTTGACGCATTCGATCTCCTGAACGATCAAACGCATCCGTCCACCCATATCCACCAGAGAAGCGACGACAGCCTTGCCAGCATGCCCTTCAAACACCAGGCGAGCTGGCGGTTCTTTTCCACCAATGCCCAATGGATGCACTTCGATCCTCGGTTTGTCTGCAGCAATGGAAGGACAAACCTCCAACATGTGTGCACCCAGAGAATACTCCTCACCTGGTTTGTAATGATACGTGTAATCTTCCATGAAAGAGCTCCCGCCCTTCAGCCCTTCCGACATAGCTTTGATGATGTGTACCATGGCAGCGGTCTTCCAATCGCCCTCGGCGCCGTATCCAATGCCACGAGCCATCAGGTGTTGCGAAGCAATTCCAGGCAGCTCTTCCATACCCCACAGATCCTGGAAGGTATTGGTATAAGCATCTGCCTTCTCGCGTTTCAAAATTCGTTCTATGGCAATTTCCTCTTTTGCCTGGTACTTCACAGCATGCAGATCATCCGTCTTGAGCACATAATCTGCCTGATATTCTTTGATCTTGGCTTCCACTTCCGCGTCAGTTACTTTTGCAATTTCATTCGCCAGTTCCCCTACCGGCCAGGTATTCACCTGCCAGCCCATTTTTATCTGCGCTTCGACCTTGTCACCTTCAGTGACGGCCACTTCACGCATGTTATCGCCAAAACGAACTACCGATAATTTTTGGCTAACGGCATACCCGGCAGCGGCCCGCATCCAATCGCCCAACTCTTTGATCACTGCCTGGTCTTTCCAATGGCCTACTACCACTTTGCGATGCAGGCGTAATCGAGCGCCGATAAAGCCATGTTCGCGGTCGCCATGGGCAGCCTGGTTGAGGTTCATAAAATCCATGTCGATTTCATCGTTGGGAATCTCAACGTTATACTGGGTGGCAAAATGGCAGA
>CAZWKK010000099.1:0-7050 GCA_964634855.1 uncultured Anaerolinea sp. | reverse complement strand
AGATCTTCGGTGAAATGAAAAAAGTTGTCTACCAACTGACCGGGTTCTGAGCAAGCCACCGTGATCTGCCCCGGTGCAAGCAGCCAGTTATCGTGCAAGCCAAAAGGTTCAATCCAGAAGACAACCTGCATTTTTTGGTTCAAAACTGCCGATCGCAATTCTGGTATGGATCTGAGGGCATTTTTCTCGCTCAGCCATTGCAGATCGGGAGGTTGATTCAGGTTTTCCTGGCTGCTAAGGGCTGCAATAACCCGCTTTTCTTGTTGTTCAATAAAAGAAGAACGGCCTCGATGCCAGGGTTCGTAAACCTGATAGTAGAAACGATCCAACCATTGCCAGAATTGCTCGTGCAGATCTCCTCCTTGCAAGGTTCTAAGAGCCTGGCGCAAATCGATGAACCGATCACGGAAACGAAGGTCTTGGCCATCTAACTCAAACCCCAAAGAGCGGTAACGCGCAAAATTGATACGGTTTTTAAGGTCTGCGATTTGATCGATTTCACTCATAGTTAGATCAGGTTTCAGATCAAATTCTTTTGCTTGAAAAAATACTGCCTGGTAGGCTTCGGTAATTGTAAAATGACGCAATTTTAATGTGGACTGGCTGTAATTAATTGTGTAAAGACAGTCTGCAAGGAGGGCAGTCTGTTCCAAATAGGAAGGATTCCATTTGATCTTCCCCATGATATTGATGAATTCATCGCGCCATTCATTAGGAGTTGAATCAGCCAGCACCGCCAACTCAGCCGGAAGAATGCCGCTTACAGTACCGCCACAGACAAAAGCAATGGCAGCATCCAATTCTAAAAGGATTGAACGTTTGACAGACCAGCCTGTGTTGCTCGGAGAAAAATCAGACATCATACCTCTTGTGAGGGGAGCAAAAATCGTTCAGGTTTACGGCTCAATTGTACAACCAGAACGGTGACCAAAATGGTCAATGCGACAAAAGAGATCAGGCAAAAAACACCTGTGCTGAGCAGTCCTGGCACCAATAGGGGGGTAAGCAATGTTCCTAATAGCTGGCCAGTCACCATGGTGCTCTGCAACAATCCACTTGCTTCTCCAAGCAGATGCCTGGGCGTGAAGGATTGCAGCAGGGTGCTGATCTGTACATGTAGAAGCCCATTTCCCATGCCGCCGATAAAACAAGCCACCAGGGTAATGATACGGGCCAAGGCGATATTCTGCATTCCTGCAGCCACCGTCAAAGAAAGCGGGATGACAGAAAGAAGCGCGATTCCTGATACCGCATCTGGCCAGGGACGAGAAGTTCGTTTCTTCAGTAAGAGGTATAGGGTAGAAAGTAAGGATCCGACTCCCACCAGGCCGATGGCAAGACCGTAAAAGCTCTCTGTTTCTTTGAGGGCATCTCTAAAGAATACAGCCGCTAAAACATCAAACCCGACAATGACAAAAATACTGAAGAAGCCGGCAATAAACAACATCTGCAACGAAACAGTTTCTTTCAGGGTCTGCCAAAATGGATTTTCAGTAAAACCCTTCTTTATCCAGTTTGTCAGATTAGGAGACGTCATTTTTTGCTCGGAGCTGTTTTCTGCATTGGTTAGAGGAGGAAGCGCTTTCAACCTTGTGAGCATTAGTGCTGATAGTGCGAATGAGACTACATCCAGAATGATGGCAGTATGCGGAGAAACGAGGGTGAGAATCAATCCCGCTAGCATGGGGGCAAAGATCTTTACCAGGCTGGAGAGCTGGGTCAAGAAGGCGTTGGCTGCGGTCAGATCTTCAGGTGCGACTAATGAGGGAATGGAGGATTGACGAGCAGGTGTCATGATTGACATGGAAGCTGCCTGCAAGGCTAAAAGAGCATAGATGATATACAGATTGTCAACAAAAATCAAGCCAGATACGACCACACCAGAGAGTAATTGGCTGAAGATCATCAGTTTCTTTCGATCAAAACGGTCACATAAAGCTCCTGCAAATGGACTGAGGAGCAGGGTGGGGATCAATCCGCACAGGAATACGCCGCTAGATTGAGTTACTCCACCACCTCCGCGAAAGACGAGGAGGGCAAAGATGGCCAGCATGGTGATCCAGTCACCAATGCCGCTTATGGATTCTGCAATCCCTATCGTAATAAGGGATGGATTCTTCATTACCTTGACATTATTAGTCATATAGCAACCTTATAATACGTAGTCAAATAACTACGTATTAATATAAATCAAATTATACTTAAATACAAGAGGGAAAAGTTGATCAATTTATTTTGTACTGATAGAACTTAACC
Source organism: uncultured Anaerolinea sp. (assembly GCA_964634855.1). Taxonomy (GTDB): domain Bacteria; phylum Chloroflexota; class Anaerolineae; order Anaerolineales; family Anaerolineaceae; genus UBA6107. Next base: position 4,794 of record CAZWKK010000099.1, on the reverse strand, counting down.
GGAATACCGCCGTTTAGCAGTGAAAGAATAGTAATGGGGGTACCAAGCTCCAAGGCATGGATCAGAGGAGGCTCACTACATAAGATGCCAATTTGCCAACCGCTGTATTTTTCACGCAGCAGTTTGCCAAAACTGGCGTAAAGATTGCGAAGATCTTTATTTGAACTAACACGAACACCGTATGGCGGATTGGTGAGCAATAAACCTGGCCCAGGTAGTGCGGGTAGATCTGAGATAGCATGGCAGGCAAAACGAATATCGGTAAGAACTCCAGTTCGAGCGGCATTGGCGCTGGCCATCTCAATGGCGCCCTGATCACGGTCAGAGCCGTAGAGCGCTGGCGCTGAAGGCAATATGGCTTTACGGGCATCCTCGACCAGTGCCTTGAATTTATCTGCCTCAAAGATCGGCCATTTTTCAAAGGCATAAAAGCGATTGATGCCAGGCGCCACATGGCGGGCAATGAGGGCGGCCTCAATGGGGAGGGTGCCAGAGCCACAAAATGGGTCAACAAATGGCGTTGTGCCATCCCAACCGGTCGCAAGAAGCAAACCGGCTGCCAGGGTTTCGCGCAAAGGGGCCTTGGCCACCGCCTGGCGGTATCCGCGGCGGTGCAACAGTTCTCCCGAACTATCTATGCTGATGGTGCAGACGTCGTTCACCAGCCGAACCAGAACGATCTGCTTTTCTTTTTCATCCGTTTTTTTGCTAATAGGTAGTTTAAAATGATCTTCGATGGCTCCAAGAACACGTTCTGCCACGGCGTCAGAGTGGTACAGCTTGGATTTATGACAGGTGACCTTAACCTCAATGGCCTGACCAGGTTTGAGAAAAGGATCCCAGTTCAGTCGAGCCGCTTTCTTACGAAATTCAGCAAAAGAGACGGCGGTAAATTCACCCAGCCGCACGATCACCCGGCTGGCTGTGCGTAAGTGAAGATTGGCGGCCATGATCTGATCCAATGAGCCAACAAACTCAAACCCACCTTTCTCTTCCCCCGATTGAGTAGGCATTTTTGCTGTGAGTGTTTTTTCTTCAGCCGGATGGATTCCAAGAGAAGCGCATTCTTTTAGGAGGAAGGGTTCAAAACCAGGAATACAGGAGATGTAGATCTTATATTGTTTATTTGCGTCCATGCGGGTCTCTTTTTATTTGGGAATGGGTGGTGTTCATAGCGGCGTGACGAACCGGCAGGTTCGTTTTTGTGGTAATGATCTCTTTTTGCTTTTGTTTGCGGGCGAGGTTCTTCTCTACAAAGATGGGTTGGCCCGTGAATGGGTCCTTTTCAGTGTAGTACATGACGCTGGCATAGGTAGAAGGCGTTGGGGTAAACACCTGTACTTGTTCTGGGTTGAGGTGAAGGGTCTGCGAAGCATAATCATGAAGTTTCTTCATTTCACGATCACTGCACCCAGGGTAAGCGGCAATGAAGTAGTAGGTGAGAAATTGGTTTTTACCCGCCTCCTGTGACAACTTGTCAAAAGCTGATTTGAATTGTACGAGCAAATTGACGGCTGGTTTGCCCATCAGATGCAAAACTTTAGGGTCGGCATGTTCTGGGGCGATCTTCATCTGGCCCGAGGTGTGGTTCTGAACCACCTCTCGCAAATAGTCGATACCGTGAGTTTTATCGGCCAGTACCATATCATAGCGGATGCCTGAGCCTACAAAAACCCTCTTGATGCCGGGGACCTGGCGAATCTTCTTCAACAGCTGGGTTTGCCTGGCGTGATCGATCTTGAGAACCGGGCAGATCTCCGGGAAGAGGCAGCGTTTATCAACGCAGGATCCGAGTTTCTCTTTTTTGACGCATTCGATGGCGTACATGTTGGCGGTTGGCCCACCGAGGTCTTGAATGATGCCCTTGAATCCGGGCACGTGGGTCATCTTTTCGGCTTCATTCAGAATCGAGGCTTCGCTTCTGGAAGAAACCGTTCTGCCCTCGTGGACGGCAATGGCACAGAAATTACACTCGCCATAACAGCCGCGATGGGTTGGTATGGAAAATTGGATGGTCTCCAGCGCTTTGATGGCTCCCTGGGCTTCATAATACGGGTGGGCTCGGCGTTCAAATTGGAGCGCGTAGACCTTATCCATTTCGGCCTGTGAAAGGGGCATTTGCGGCGGATTTTGAATATAAAAGCGATCCCCTTTGGCCTGAGCTAATTGTTTGGCAGTGATGGCATCGTTGTTCTCATAAAACTGCTGAAACATGCGGGTAAAGGTGTCTTTATCAGCCTGACATTCTTCGAATGATGGCAAAACAAGCGCTTCAGCCGGAGCGGAGTGGGCCAGGAAACCCAATCCACGGATCTGATTGGGATTTGTGCCGTTCTTTAAGGCTTGAGCCAATTGCACAACACTGCGTTCAGCCATGCCATAAAGCAGAAAATCGGCTTTGGCATCAAAAAGGATGGGAGCGCGCAGTTTATCGGTCCAGTAGTCATAATGGGTGATGCGGCGCAGACTGGCTTCAATCCCACCCAGAACGATGGGTTTGGTATTTTTGAAGTATCGACGAACCAGGTTGGCGTAGATCAACACCGCACGATCTGGCCGGCGGTCGTTTACATCTCCAGGGGTGAAATCATCTGAGTGGCGTTTGCGTAAGGTGGCCGTGTAATTGGCAACCATCGAATCAACCGTTCCACTGCTGATGCCCCAAAAAAGGGCTGGTTCTCCCAGGCGTTTGATATCTGCATCACTGTTAATGTCAGGTTGGGCAATGACAGCCACGGTAAAGCCTGCATCTAAGAGTACTTTACCCACCATGGCAATACCGGAATAAGGCGAATCTATATAAGTATCACCCGAAATGAGGATGACATCAATTTTTGACCAGCCCAATTCGGTCACTTCTTTGAGTGTGGTGGGAAGAAACAAGAGCGCTCCTATCAGATTAAGACGCTAAGAGTATACCATGCCCGCTGATAAGAGTTTACTCAGGCTTGAAAGATTGCGGCAGCAGGTGGGCAATGACCGCAGTGCGACTGTACAACTCGCGGTAGGCCATCACTTCACGATTCAATGACTGAATTTCTTGTTGAATCGCAGGTAGTTGTGCCGGGATTGGCGTTTGTTTTGAGTTTCTGATGCTGATCTGCCCCGCTTCCAGTTCTTTGATCATCAATTGGCCCTGTGCTTGAAGTCCTTTTAACGCAAACAAGGCGATCCTTGAAGTCGTAGCAAGGGAACCAGCGAGAGAGTCCAGCGAAATATCTATTTCCGAATCGATTTTTACCTGTTTGATGACCCAGCGGTAGCAATTGCGCACCAACTCTTTAAGCTCAGCCTCGGCGGATAAATTGTTAAACCAGTAGATCTTTTGTGGTTTTACCTGCAGCAAAGCAGATTCAAGCACACTTGGTGAAGGAGGCGGCGTCCATATCACCAAAGTATTGTGTTTAGTCAGCTCGCTTCGGGGTTTGGAGGATTCTGGCAACTCTATGGAACCTTCCGCCCAAACGAGGACATCTTGTTCGGCACGAATCGACTCCAGATCTTCCAAAGAATTCGCAGAACTGCGCATATCCAAATTTAATAATGCTTTTTTACGCCGCTTTTGTAGACTGGCGCTCGATTCCTCAATCCGCTCCCTGAAATCGACCCATTCGTATTGCACTTCGATCTTATTACGGAAGTGATTGATCCTGGCTTTGTAGAGCAGGTCAAAGCGGTTGTTTGGGCGAGGTAATTCAGTGCTTTGCCACCAAATGAGACCATTTTGGCTGCCATCTTTGCTCGCAACGGTCATTTTTTGATGCTCTTTAGTCTTACCAATCGGCATTGCTTCCATCAGTTCAAGGTCATGAGCGGTAAATTGCAGGGGTGGGTTTCCAGGTCCAAACGGCGCCATTTGGTTTATCGCATCTAAAAGGTCAAGGTCGATCTCTGGCAGGTTCATCAGCGCATCCACTTCAAGCGTAGGCTCCACATTGGCTTCTTGCATCATACGTTCCACGGAGCGAGAAAGACCTCGACGTAACTGATCAATATTCTCTTCAGGGGCTGACATGCCTGCCGCCATAGGGTGGCCACCGAAACCGCTGAGCAGTTGTCTGTTTTCTACGAGGGCCTGGGTGACGTTTACACCTTCTATCGAGCGGGCGGATCCACGGGCAATTCCATCTTTCACGTTCATCAAGATTGCAGGACGATGAAACAGTTCCACCAGACGGCTGGCCACGATGCCCACAACACCTCCAGGCCAACCGGGATGAGCTAAAAGCAGAAGGGCTGAATCTAATAATCGCGGTGTCTGTTCGATCTGTGCAAGGGCTCCGCGAAACACCTGGTCGCACAACAATTTTCGCTGGCTGTTCAATCCTTCGATTCGATTGACTGTAGTGGCAATCAGCACCGCATCCTGACTGAGCAGGAACTCCACCATCGGATTGGCGTCGCTAAGGCGCCCGACTGCGTTCATACGCGGTGCGAGTGTGAAAGAAAGGGTCTCTTCATTGATCTGTTCAGGTGAAATGTTGTTATCTGAAAATATTTTTGCAAACGCTGGCCGAGGGGAAATGCGCATCTGCTCCAATCCACGTTGCACCAGATAACGGGCATCCTGTGTGAGGGTGGCAACATCGGCAACGAGGCCAAACGCTGCCAGATCAACAAACTCAAGTGCTTCCTGAGGGCGGCCTAACACAAGATAAAGCTGTTCGATCACTTTGTAGGCTACCCCAGAGCCAGAAAGGGTGCGTAAAGGGTGGTTTTCTGAGGTCAGCAATTGTGGATCAATATTGCAATATGCCGGAGGCAAGGTTTCTGGCAGGCTGTGATGATCGGTAA
>CAZWKK010000098.1:0-7089 GCA_964634855.1 uncultured Anaerolinea sp. | reverse complement strand
ATGCCCGCCACGGTCACCCCGGTGTACGTGGTGGTCACCAATACGCCTGAACCGGCCGCTGCCACCGCGGAACCTACCAATACCACGGCACCAGCCGCCACCAACACCACCGCCCCCATCATCACATCCATTCCGCCTACCTCCGCACCGGTGATGGCACGCGGCGGCAACCTGATGACTGCCGGCTACATCAACTTTGAGCCCACCATTGATGGTTCCTGGTCTGAGTGGAAAGATTACACCACCCAGTATCCTGTCGCCACCGTGGTTTACGGCAAGAGTAATTGGAGCGGTCCGGATGATCTGCAAGCTTCTTATGCCGCAGTGTGGGATTACAACTACCTTTATCTGGGCGTAAAAGTATATGATGATAAATACGTTCAGAATGCCACCGGTCAGGATCTGTACAAAGGCGACAGCGTGGAAGTGCTGCTGGATGGTGATCTGTACAACGATTTCTACACCAACAAGCTCAGCCCCGATGATTATCAGTTGGGCATTTCCGCTGGCCCCAGCGGCTCCAGCCCTGAAGCCTTCTTGTGGTTTCCCTCCAATGTAGCGGGTTCCCGCAGCAGCAAGGTGACCACTGGCTTTACCACTGAAGATGGCCTGTATCGCATTGAGTCCAGGATTCCCTGGTCTGTCTTTGGCGTCACTCCCTATGCTGGCATGCACCTGGGTATCGCCGTCTCTGTGAGCGACAACGATAACACCAGCGCCAACGAGCAGCAGACCATGGTCTCCTCTGCCCCTTATCGCAACCTGCTTGACCCCACCTCCTGGCGGGAGATCGTTCTCAGCAAGTAACAACAAAAGTGCATAGAAAATGGGCTGTTGAGTGATCAACAGCCCATTATTTATTCTCCAATCACCTTCACCAATACCCGTTTACGCCTGTGGCCATCGAATTCGCCGTAGAAGATCTGCTCCCAGGGACCAAAATCGAGCCGCCCCTTGGTGATGGCCACCATCACCTCGCGCCCCATGATCTGCCGTTTGATGTGGGCATCGCCGTTGTCTTCACCGGTGCGGTTGTGATGGTAATTTGAGAGTGGCTCATGGGGAGCCATTTCTTCCAGCCAGGCGCCATAATCATGCAGCAGACCAGGCTCATCATCATTGATGAACACGGAGGCGGTGATGTGCATGGCATTCACCAGCACCAGGCCTTCTTCCACACCACTCTCACGCACGGCAGCCGCCACCTCACCGGTGATGTTAATAAATCCCATCCGCACGGGCAGTTCAAAGATCAATTCTTTTCGGTAACTTTTCATTTTCCCTCTTTTATTCTACGGGTACTGTAATTATACAGAACAAATCGCCCCTGAGAAAAGCTCTCAGGGGCGATCATGAATTCTTTAGGATTGGGTCACGTTACTTGGGATTTTCCCAGAACTTCACCGTGTCAAAATTGACGGTATAGGGGCTGCTCTCAGATGAAGAGCGCACGAACACACCAAAGAATCCGGCGGTGAAAGTGCTATCTGATACAGAAGCCTGCTGAACGCCGTTGATGAAGATGGTAAGGGTTTTATCTACTGTTTTGACGCCCAGGCGGTTCACCTGGTTGGCGCCGGTCACAATATCGCTGCTCTGCTTCCAGGGCACCAATACGGTTGCCTGGCCAGTGGGAGCCACTTTGCCGTCCCACTTCCACAGGCGGTAGTAGCCATCACAGGTCACCTGGAAGAGATATCCCTGGGTGGGGTCTTTGAAGACAGGCACGCGGAAGATGATGCCATAGCTGTCTTTATCGACGCAGTTCCCGGTGTTGACGGTGGTCTCGATGTAGGTGTTCACCTGCTGTGCCAGCAAGGGCATACGCCAGCCTGCCAGGGTTGATTTGCCGGTCATCTGCATCATGCCGTTGCTAAAGGTCACCTTCAAGAAATCATCTTCTCCGGTCGGCCAGGTCCACTGAGAGGCATCGTTCATATTGTCGATGCCGGTTGGGTTGCCCAGGTAATAAGCCGGATCGCTGGCAGAGGGGGTGGTGGTGGGACCGGTGGTTGCAGTACCGGTCACCTCTGGGGTGGCCGTCACATCCGGCTCGGGTGTATCCGTCCACAAGATGATATCGGTGGTGGGGGTGGCGGTCACATCTGCCTCAGCGGGGGTGGAGGTGGCCATTTCAACCACTGCAGTGTTGGTCGGTGCCAAGGTGGGCAATTGCACAGTAGGTGTGGCGGTTGGAGGGAAATCGATCTCAGTGGTCGGGGTGGTCATGGTGAGCAAAAGCTCAGCCACCCGGGTTGCCATCTGGCTGTCATCGAGTGTCTCATTGCTGCCGCCCACACCATTGAGCAAGGAACAACCTGCCAGGGCGAGGGTCAACAACAAGATCACGGGGGTGAATTTTTTCATCTTATCTCCTCCAACTTACTTTACTCTGCCCAAAACGCATCAGGCAGCTTTATAGCCGATTTTGCGTAAGAATCCTTTACGCCAGGCAATATCTTCTTCTTTTTCAATTCCATTGGGCCGGGCGCCATCAAAAACGCCCAGAATCGCGCGGCTGTCACCGCTCTCGGCCACGATCACCTCAGCCTGGTTGGCTGTGGCGCAAAAGATGTGGCAGACCTCCGGGATGTTCTTGACCGCATTCAACACATTGATGGGGAAAAAGCCCTCAGCCAAAAAGATGATGAAGCTGTGCCCCGCCCCGATGGCGAGAGCGTTCTTTTTAGCCAGTTCAATGCAGGCCGCATCGGTGCCAGAATAACGGACCAGGCAGGCGCCGGAGGCCTCACAGAAGGCCACACCAAACTTGATGCCAGGTACGCTGCTTACCATTGCTTCATGCACATCTTCGACGGTCTTAATAAAGTGGGACTGGCCCAAAATGAAGTTGACCTCTTCAGGTTTTTCGATCTTTACACTGTGAATTTCCATAAGGAGACTCCTTAAGTCTTTCTCTTCATTTTATGCCAGCCAGGCGCAGAGTGCAATAAAAACAGGCTTGTTCGTGTATTTTAATGCAATATTTGTACCAACATGCACTTTTTGCGTTAAAAAAAAGATAGGGTAAAATAGGAGCACACCAAGAAAGGATCCCCCGCTTTGTTCGAAATCACTTTCCTCGGCACTTCCGCCTCAGCACCGTCGCCTAAACGCAACCTGCCGGCGTACCTGGTTCAGCACGACGAGTATCGTTTCCTCGTTGATTGCGGCGAAGGCACGCAACGTCAGATCTTGCAATCGGGGATCGGCTTCAAACGGCTTAACCGCATTCTCATCACCCACGGCCACCTGGACCACATTCTGGGGCTGGGGGGATTGCTCTCTACCTTCATGCGCTGGGAAACCATTGACCAGCTTGAGATCTACGGTGGCGCTGCCGCCCTGGAGCGCATCCACGACCTGCTTTACTCTGTTGTGCTCAGAGGCGCGCGGCCGCCCATGCCCATTGAGTTTAAGGTATTGACCGAAGGGGTCTTTTTTGACGCCCCCGATTTTACCGTGAGCGCCATTCCGGTCCAGCATCGCAGTCCCGATTGCCTGGCCTATTTGTTTGAAGAAAAAAGCCGCCGGCCTTTTTTAGCTGAAAAAGCCGAGCAGTTGGGCATCCCCAACGGGCCTCTACGCCATGAGCTGGTGAGCGGCCGCAATGTGACCCTACCTGACGGCAGCGTGGTCACCCCCGAGATGGTGATGGGCGAGATGCGCCGCGGTACCCGCCTGGCCGCCTTTGGCGACGTGGGCGAGACTGACAGCCTGGTGGACCAGTTGATGGGGATTGATGGGCTCGTCATTGAATCGACTTATTTGGAAGAAGAAGCCGAAATGGCCAAGCAGTTTGCCCACCTCACCGCCAAAAAAGCCGCTGAGCTGGCCGTCAAAGTAGGCGCCAAGCAGCTCATCCTCACCCACCTCAGCCGCCGTTACCGCGATAAAGACGTGCTGGCCGAAGCGCAATCGGTTTTCCCCAATGCGGTGATCGCTCGCGATTTTGACAATTTCACTGTCAAACGCGACAGCGCGGATCAGTGATGCAAGATCAGTGACCAGTGATTGGGAATCAGAAGCCAGGATAAACCAAGAGCTCTCACGAAACTGTACACTTTTTGTAAGCGTAATTGTGAGTCAGTAAAAAAACAGCCCTTATGGGCTGTTTTATATTCTTGTTTACTTTACTTTCACCAGTACTGCTCTCACGGCCAAACGGCTGGCATACTCACCTGTTTTCTCGTTGTAATCCTGGCAGGTCACCAGGGTGAGCCAGGTCTCTTCCATGTGCTTGAAAACGTAGGATGATTCTGTCGGCCGCAGGGTCTTGACCTCGCGTACCTCATAAATGTACTGCAACCCAAAAGCTTTGATGATCACCACATCCCCATACTTCAGGTCTTTGATCTTGGCAAATGGGCCAGGCTGACCGTTTGAATCGTATACATGGGCTGCCAGAACACTGTTGCCCTTGTGAGTAGGGTAAGCAGACCCGTTCAACCAGCCAGTGGCATCGCCCAACCAGGTAACGTCCCAGCCAGATTCATTTTGCGGAATGCCCGTAATATCTGAGGTTACCTTTAGGCTGGGGATCTCCAACTGCAACGTATCAGCGATGGCGTAGGCGAGCGCAGCAGATTGAGCGGGCAGGTTGGTCACCACGCCAGGTGCAAAGCCGGTATTGGGGATGGGCATCCCGGTCAGCGGGATGGGCAAAAACGCCAGGGCGGTCGGTGTCTGCGTGGCGGCGGGGATCTGGGTTCGGGTGGGTGTGCGCGTCGGCGTCAGGGTCGGGGTACGGGTAGCAGTTGCTGTTGGCGTGTTGGTTGGCACCGTTGTAGGCGTATTTGTGGCTGTTGCAGTAGGGGTGGCTGAAGCAGTAGGCGTGGCCGTGGCTGGCAGGTCTACCTGCACAGTGAACTGGGCATACGGTTTTTCGATCTCACCGGTATTGTTGCTGTCAGCCGCCTTGGCAATGATTGTCACCAACCCTGCGCTGAGCGGGGTCACCTCACCGGTCAGGCGGTCTACTGAAGCAATGGATGGATCACTGGAATACCAGTAGATGGTGCGGTCATCTGCAGTATTGGCAATATCACCGCTGTACCCTGAACCGGTGTACGAATCATCATTGCTGCCGGTGAGCGCAGCCGTCAGGGTAAACGGAGTGCCCACAATCAGCTTGGCCGGCGGATCCACGATCTTGATGGCTTTGACCAGTGAGGTGAACTCACAGTTCGAGAAATTCCCCACACTGGCATTGGTGAAAATGGCCGGTACCGGGCTGGTAGGCGCATAGGTATCGTAAGCCGGGTAATCGGTATAGCTGCCGCCTTCATTTGGATCCGTGGTGCCAGAAAGCGGGGTCACACCGCTGATGGCTGATTCCAGGGTGTACCTGGCCAGCGAATTGAAATCGAGATTATACAACTTGATGTTGGCGGCGTTGCTGGTTGGGAAGGCAATGGTGGCATTCTCTGCAAAGGGTACCATCGTGGTCCCGCTGAACAGATCGGCATCTGTGAGAGCGGGGACAATGGCTACCGGCAAAGCTCCAAAATTGGGTAATGTGAGGCTGTTGATCTTGCCGTCAGAACCAGCCATCAGTTTAAAGTTGGCGGCCGGGGCATGGCTGCCCGCCCGGCTGATGGTGGTGGTCACGGCAGAGAACTGGTTGGCCAGGCTCACGCTGGCGCCCTCATAGACCACCCAGGCATTGTCTTCCAGATCGAGGATCGACTTGTTGGTAGTGACCGCGGGAGCGTTCTGATAGACCAGAATGGCTGGCGCGCTGCTGCTGCCGTTTGAGGTGGCATACTGGGCATATCTGAAGCTGGCCGGTACCACCACTTTATCGTAATTCCAACTCTGGATGTAAATGTTATTGTGGGAAGAATCAGTTGGCAGCGAAACGGCGCCAGTGATCACCATTGAGTTCAGGGCTTCAGCAATATTGGTGGCCATGTGCTCCACCTTGATACTGCGGCTGCTGCTGCTATAGGCGCCGTCATTCACAATAGTCAGGTTCTTAAAATAATTGTCGCTGCTCTGGTTGGAACCAATGATCGGGTTGCTGCCGGTGGTTTTTACATTGCGAATGATCACATCTTCAAAATTGTGCTGACCGGTGGAGATATAAAAATTCATCGCCTGGTTCTTGTTGTAGATGGTGGTGTTAAACCCGCTATCTGTATTGCTGGCGCCAATGTTCTCCAGGATACAGCCGCGCATGACAAAACCATCACTGCCGCCGGCAAAATTGAACATGTACTCGCCGCGGCTCTTGGGAATGGAGGTTCCCATGTATGACCCGCCAGTGGGGTACATGTCGTAGCCCTGACCGTCAAAGATCAGGTTCTCCATGTAGATGTTCCTGGACATGATGTTGTAGCGTTCCATCGTGTTCAGAATGCCAGTGGTGGCGGTATTGCGCGGCAAGCGCTGCAAAATGGCAGTAGGCTCCCCGCCAGATGTTTTGTTCAGGCCAATGTAAGAGGCGTTGGTGGAAGAAATGCCTACGTAATTGGTGGAATCGTTGTCCACATAGGTGCCATCATCAAAGAAGACGGTGGCGTTGGTCAGCGGGCCGTTGAGGGTGAAGATGGGCGTGCCGCCGATCTTCATCAGGCTCAGGTTGCTGCCCACAAAGACGGCCGCCAGTGGATAATCTGTTCCTTTGTAATTAATGGAGGTAAGGCCAGCCTTTGCAGCATCCTGGGTAACAAGATAATAAGCGGTGGTGCCATCCGTAAAGGTATTGGTTGGTTCCAGGTAAGACCCACTCGTCTCAGCTTTGACCGTGATCTGCGTCCCGCTGATCACCGGTGCAGTGACATCTTTATTGATGATCGCGGCAGCAGAGACACTGCCTTGTGGCAGGCTACCCAAAAGCAGAACAAAGATAAATACAAATGAAATTGTTTTGCTGAGAGTGGATTTGAGCTTCAATGCATACCCCTTTGGATCGGTTTTATGAATCAAATTAAAAGCCGGTTCAAGCCAATGGGCCGGTTTCGCATTTGCTCGCTGAATACAGTCTCGAATTGCTTCGAGATCGCGACCAACTTCAGTATTCAGGTCAACACATCCACAGAGGTTAGAAAAGTATTATATCTGAACTAATTGCAGGCAACAAGCAAA
>CAZWKK010000097.1:0-7157 GCA_964634855.1 uncultured Anaerolinea sp. | reverse complement strand
ATCCCAACCGCATGCGCATGACCGGTGATTCGTTCTATCTGCGCTCGCCAGAAGAGATGGCAGCGCTTTTCCCGGAGAACCCTGAGGCGCTAAAGAACACCCTCATGATCGCCGAACGCTGCAACGTGGATATCACCCGCAAGGGCTATCACCTGCCCCAGTTCCCGGTGCCCGATGGCTTTAGTGCTGAAACCTACTTGCGCCAGTTATGCGAAGAAGGCTTGCAACGCAAGTACGGCGCAAAGGCCAATGATGCCAAAGTACGCGAACGCCTGGAGTACGAGCTCTCTGTTATCCATCAGATGGGCTTTGATGCCTACTTCCTCATTGTATGGGATCTCACCCGTTTCGCCGCCGCCAATAACGTGTGGTACAACGCCCGTGGTTCTGCGGCAGGTTCCATGGTGGCCTACACTCTGGACATCACCATGGTAGAGCCCATCCAGCACGGCTTGATCTTTGAACGTTTCTTGAACCCCGGCCGTATTTCCATGCCGGATATTGACCTTGACTTCCAGGATGACAAACGAGCTATGATTATGGAATACTGTGCCAGGCACTACGGCACCGATAAAGTGGCCCAGATCATCACCTTTGGCACCCTGGGCGCGCGCATGGCCATCCGCGACGTTGGCCGCGTGATGGATATTCCCCTCTCTGAGGTAGACCGGGTGGCCAAGGCCATCCCCAACGTCCCAGGCAAACAGGTAACCCTGGTAGAAGCCGTGGCAGAAGATGCCGCCTTTAAAGCCATCCACGACGAATCAGATTACCTAAAAGACCTCATTGATACCGCCAGCCAGATGGAAGGCGTGGTGCGCAATGCTGGTACACATGCCGCAGGCGTTGTCATTACCGATATCCCATTGGTTGAGTATTCACCGCTGCATCGCCCCACCAGCGGCTCCGAAGATTCGCCCATCAAGACCGTCACCCAGTTCGAGATGAACATCGTCGACAAGATGGGCTTGCTCAAAGTAGACTTTTTGGGGCTCTCCACCCTCACCATCATGCAGCGTGCCTGTGACTTTATCCGTGAACGTCACGGCATTGACCTGAACTTGAACAACATCCCCATTGATGACCCGGAGACTTTCAAGTTCCTTGGCCAGGGGCATACTGCCGGCGTCTTCCAACTGGAGGGTAACGGCATGACCCGTTACATCTTGCAGATGAAGCCGCAAAACCTGGACAACATTATCGCCATGGTGGCACTCTTCCGCCCGGGGCCTATGGAGTTCATCCCCTCCTACATCAAGCGTATGCACGGCGAGGAAGAGGTCACCTACCGGCACCCCATGCTGGAAAAAGAGTTCGGCGATACTTACGGCATCCCGATCTACCAGGAACAGATCATGTTCTCGGCCATCAATATTGCTGGGTACAGCGCCTCTGAGGCTGATGATCTGCGCAAGGCCATTTCCAAGAAGAACGCCGATGCCATTGCCAAGCACAAAGACAAGTTCAGCACCGGTGCCGAGAAAAATGGCATGCCTAAAGAGGTGGCCACGGCCATCTTTGAAGACTGGGAAAACTTCGCCCGCTACGGTTTCAACAAGAGCCATGCCGCCGATTACGGCGTGATCGCTGTTGAGACCGCTTACCTGAAAGCCCATTACACGGTCGAGTTCATGACCGCGCTGCTCTCCGCCTCTAAAAACGATACGGCCAAGATCGCCTTCTACGCCGCAGATTGCCGCTCCATGGGCATTGATGTACTGCCCCCAGACGTCAATTCCAGCGGCTGGGACTTCACCATTGAAGATTGTGATGGCCAGTGTGCTGCCATCCGCTTTGGTATGGGCGCGGTCAAGAATGTTGGCCAGGCTCCTGTAGAAATGATCATGGCCGCCCGCAAAGACGGCGGCAAGTTCAAGGATCTGAACGACTTTGTACGCCGCGTTGATCTGCGCCAGGTAGGCAAACGCAGTCTGGAATGCCTCATCCGTGTGGGCGCGCTGGATTGCTTTGGCCCACGCAAAGCGCTGTTGGAAGCGATGGACAACATGATCTCCATCAGCAGCAGCCACTTTAGAGCCGTGCAATCAGGCCAGATGAGCTTTTTTGGCACGGTCGCCGGCGTGGAAGAATCGATCTACCTTTCCAACGTCTCCACTTTGGACCCGCGTGAACAGTTGGAATGGGAAAAAGAACTGATTGGCCTGTATGTCTCTTCCCACCCGCTCAGCCCATATTTGAATGCCTTGCGCGGTAAAGTGACCCATTTTTCCAGTGAGCTGGGAGAAGCGGCCAACAAGGAACCGGTCACAGTGGCCGGGTTGGTCTCAAAAATGCGCACCCTCACCACCAAAACCGGCAAGCCCATGGCCTTTGTGACCATTGAAGACCTGCAAGGGCCGGTGGAATTGGTGATCTTCCCCAAGATCTGGAGCAAATGTGCCGGACAGATCCACATGGATGGCATTTTGCTGGTACAAGGTAAAGTGGATGCAGAAAGCGCTGATCCCAAGATCCTGGTGGATACCGTACGCGCCCTCACCGACCAGGACCTGGCGGATGGTGCTTCGGTTGACCTGCCCGCTTACACCCCACCCACCGAATATCGCCCCGCCAGTGCCCACCACCAGGCTGAAGATCGCCGCGTCGTTGCTCCGGTGGTGCACCCAGAATCTGATGATGACATGCCACCCATGCCGCCTGAACCAGAGGATTGGCACTTGAATGCACCTGCCGGGGATGACAACAGTTATCTCTTTGCCACCGAAATGGAAGTGGAGATCTCCGAACCCGACCTTCCCTTTGAAGAAGCGGTTTCGATTTCTCCTGTTGTTGAACAGGTCAAACCCATGCCCATTTTGGAACCTGTGGTTGAACCTGCTCCAAAAACCACTGACAATTCTCCAATTGGGGTCATGCCGCCCTTTATGGTCAACCCCAGAGTGTACGATCAGGCTGCCACGACGAATACCCATGATTCCCGCATGGTGACGGTGATCTTACGCTCCAGCGGCGATAAAGAACGGGATGTGCGCCGCCTCAAACGCGTTCATGGATTGTTACGCTCTACACCTGGAAATGACCATTTTTGCTTTATGATCTTTGAAAACGGCCACCGCCATTTTCTCGATTTTCCCAATGACACTACCGGCGTCAATCAAGCCTTGATTGGTCAACTTGGAGATCTGGTGGGTGCTGAAAACGTGCAAGTAGAAACCATTAAATTACAGTGAAAGTGAAATTATTCTCATGGTAGAACCGATCAAGAAAATTCAAACTATTGGTGTCATGACCTCTGGCGGTGACGCTCCCGGGATGAACCCATTCATCCGGGCGGTCGTGCGTACAGCATCAGCGAACAACATCAAAGTGCTGGGCATTGAAGGTGGGTACGAAGGCTTGATCCACGGCAAGTTCAGCGAACTGGGTGTGCGCGACGTAGGCGGTATTTTACAGCGCGGCGGTACCATTTTGCAAACTGCCCGCAGCAAAGAATTCCGTGAAGCAGCAGGTCAGCGCGAGGCTGTTCGCCAGATCAACAACGCTGGCATGGATGCTGTCATCGTGGCCGGAGGTGATGGCTCGCTGCACGGCGCACAGATCCTGGCCCAGAAGGGCATCCCGGTGATGGGCGTACCTGCCAGTATTGATAATGACATTTTTGGCACCGATATGTGCATTGGGGTGGATACCGCCCTCA
Source organism: uncultured Anaerolinea sp. (assembly GCA_964634855.1). Classification (GTDB taxonomy): domain Bacteria; phylum Chloroflexota; class Anaerolineae; order Anaerolineales; family Anaerolineaceae; genus UBA6107. The sequence goes on along the minus strand of CAZWKK010000097.1, from coordinate 3,499 downwards.
ATACCATCGTGGATGCCATCGACAAGATTCGCGATACCGCGTCCTCCCACAACCGGGCCTTCCTGGTAGAGACCATGGGCCGTGAATCTGGATATTTGGCAGTGCAGGCAGGCATTGTCACCGGTGCTGAACTGGTGCTCATCCCTGAAAGCAATATACCCGCCAAAAAAGTGGCCGAGGCGATCGAAGAAGCCTACCGCCGTGGCAAGACCCACGCCATCATCGTGGTGGCTGAAGGCTACAAGCCCCACACCTCTGAACTGGGTGCCATGATCGATGCCATGGACATTGGCTTCACCACACGCGTCACCATTTTGGGGCACATCCAGCGAGGCGGAAAACCTTCTGCTTTTGACCGCCTGCTAGCCACCCGCTTTGGCGTCAAATCGGTCGAATTCCTTATGGCCGGGCTGACCAACGTGATGGCCGGCCTCAACGGTGTTGAGATCACCCCCGTTCCCATTGATGAGGTTCTGGCCAACCCCAAACGGGTTTCAGACGAGTTCCTGCACATGGCCGGTATGCTGGCAAGATAAATTCAAAGCCCTTGAAGAATTTCCTTCAAGGGCTTTCTCTTCTGTTTGTCGCACCGATTCCAATTAATTATTCGATCTTCTTCCCCAAAGACGCCAGATAAATGACGAATTGATTTTTTCCATCTATTCCCAAAGTTTGGTTGAGGGCGTCATCTTCAAAGGCTGCGATGGGACAAATGCCACAGCCTACCTGCTCAGCACCCAATGCCAGATTCTGGCAAACATGGCCGGCATCCAGATGCAGATAGCGATAGCCACGTTCCACATAACGCCAGAACATGCGCTCCACAACCGCCACCCAAATGAAAGTGGCAGCGCTGGTGGCCACCTGAGATTGATTCAGGCAGGCTGCGGTGATCTGGGCATTGATATCCCCTTGCATCTCTACTTTAAATAGCTTGTTCTCAATAGCGGCAAAGCGATAAAGCCCTGGCTCAAGCCCCTCTACCCGGTTGATCAACAAATACGTTTCAAATGCATGGCGGGCGCCGGCTGAAGGTACCGTACGGGCTGTGGAGGGTCGGCTGGAAATGCGTTTAACTCCCTGCGAGACCCAGAGCAGATAACTCAGCTCATCAAGGGTGAGCGCTTGTTCTGCATATTTGCGCAGCGTCTTGCGCTGTTCAACGGCGGTACGCAAGTCCATGTCTGGCACCGTAATGGAAGCGGCAGCAGGCAGATCTATGAGCGTCACCCCGTCCGGGATGGGCAACTCCAAAGGTGGCTGGGGGATGATGCCCTGATCTTGGGGGGATTGAGAGAGCTCAGAATAGCGGGTGCGCCGCATGAATTCTTGACCACTTGATTCCGTCATATTAACCTCTTGTTGGGATGATCTTGACCATTTTATCAAAGCCTGGGCAGCTCAGCGTTCTGGCATGGCGGCCAAATTCCGTGGTGAATTGCACTTCAAACCCCTGCTTCAGGTACAACGCACGCGCAGGCGAATTATCCAGTTCTACTTCAAGGACCAAACGGTTGAAACCGTTTTCTGCCGTCAATTCTTCTGCCTTCTGGATGAGGACTGCCGCAATTCCCTTCCGTCTGTAGCTTTCTTTTACTGCCAGATGAGCCAACACATATTCGTTCTTCTCGGCTTCCTCTGACCGCCCGATCACCATCAGCCGCCAGACCATTTGCACAAGTTCCAACGGATTGTAATATCTAAGGATCCCTTTAGAGAGAGCCCGTTCCAATTCATCCAGGCGGTCACCGGGTATCGTCAGCAATAATCCAGCAGTTTTTCCATCTACTTCAGCCAACCAGCAAAACTCATAACTAAAGCGGTGTGCCGGCCTGGCAAACCAGTCCTGCAGAATGCGGGTCTCACGCAGCAGACTACCCAACCCCATGGTCATTACGCCATAACCGCCCATGGTATCGGCCAGCAAAACAGCAGCCTCTTTGGCATCATCCGGCGTGGCAGGACGGATCTTGAGGGGAAGCGGTTCAGTCATGGCTTTCTCGTTGCGGCAAGAAACGGTTCAACAGACTGCGAATCAGGCTCAATTCTGGCACCTTCAAAAGCACAACTGCAATGAAGTAGACCAGCACCCCCACAGCCAAGCCACCCAGGGCCACCAGCACCGTAGAGCGTCCCGCCGTCAATTGCAGCCATGCCCATAAGGCCAAAGACATGGCCACGGTGGCAATCCCTGCCTTTAAAACTCCTGTGCCGATTACCTTAAGCTCCAGCCCACCCAGGCGCCTGCGCATAAAATAAAGCAGGCCAACCGTCTCGAGTGCAGTGGCCAAAGAATTGGCCAGGGCCAAGCCGCCGTGCGGCATCCAGCCCAGTTGTTTGAAAAGCCAGGTAAAGAGAAAGCTAAAGCCCACATTCAGGCTCATGGCTGCTACACCAACAAAGACCGGAGTCTTGGTGTCGTGCAAGGCGTAAAACGCCCTTGAAACGATCTCGACCACTGAATGGAAGACCAGGCCGCCAGCGTAAAACATCAGCGCCCAGGCCATCATCATGGTAGAGGTGGAATTGAACTGGTTGTATTGATAGATCAGCGTGATCAACGGCTTGCCCAACAAAATGAGTCCCAATGAGGCGGGCAGTGCCAGCAGCAGGATGCCCCGCAACAAGACGGCCATGGAAGAACGCATTTCTTCGGGTTTGTTGCGCGCCACCTGGGCAGAAAACGTGGGCAAAGCAGCCGTGGCAGTAGCCTGGGCAATCATGGCCTCAGGGATGAGCATGAGAGCAAAGGCGTAATTGATGGCCGCCGTGGCGCCAGAATATGGAGACGCCAGGTTACTGTTGATGAGCAGATTAAGCTGAACAACGGATACACCGATCAGCCGTGGCCCCATCAGCCTGGCCACCTCGCGTACTTCGGGCAATTTGAGCCCAAGCGAAAAGGAATAGCGCCGTTCGGGTAAACGTAGCAAAACCGGTAGTTGAATGAGCAAATGCATGGCCGCACCTGCTACCACTCCATAAGAAAGTCCTTGTGGGCCAAAATGCGGTACCAGAAAGAGGGCGCCAATGATCTTGCCCACAGAATACATCACCGGGGCCAGGGCCGGCCACAAAAAGCTTTGATGTGCATTGATAATGCCCATCACCAGACCGCTAACGCCAAAGATCACCGGGGCAATCAGTTGCACCCGCAGCATCTGCGCTGTGAGGGCTACTTTGGCCGGGTCGGTGAAGCCAGTGGAGAGAATGTGTGTCACCACCCACGGAGCAAACAAGGCCGCGGTACCGCAGAGGAATATGAGAATGAGCGTGACCAAGTTCGCCACAGAAGAAGCCAGCTTCCAGGCGGTATTTCGATCACCGCGGGTGAGCAGCGTGGTAAAGGTGGGGATAAAGGCAGAAGCCAACGCTCCTCCGGCTACCAGGCTGTAAATGATGTTGGTCAAAATGTTCGCAGCTGTGTAGGCATCGTTCTGATCACCCATGCCGTACAGGCGGCCGATGAGAATGGATGCGATCAGGCTCAACACCTGCC
>CAZWKK010000096.1:4014-7183 GCA_964634855.1 uncultured Anaerolinea sp. | reverse complement strand
GATCGGAAGAGCACACGTCTGACTGGAGTTCAGACGTGTGCTCTTCCGATCTCCCGACCAACATGGGCAACTTCCCCCTTTGATGGATCTCATTGATCAACTGATGGCATTCACTTTGGAACATTGAGAGAGACCAGATTTCATTCGGCTCGGCTACATCTACCAGATAATGCTGCATCTGAGCTTGTTGCTCAGGAGTAGGTTTAGCTGTGCCAATATCCATGCCTTTGTAAAACAAACGCGAGTCGGCAGAAATGATCTCAGCATTTACACTTTTTGCAATGCTGATGGCCAGATCTGTCTTCCCTACAGCAGTAGGCCCTACGATCATGATCACCCAGGGTTTATTGGACATCTTGGAACCACTCGATCTCAGGATTGTCTTGCCCTTGTTTGCCTTCAATGGCAATTACGTCCAGTCGCCAGGACTGTTCTTCCAAATGTTCCAGCAGATAAGCTTCAGCAGCCTCAATTAGATGTTCGATTTTGATAGGTGTTACGGCCTCTTCGGGATAACCAAAATCCAGATTCTTGCGGGTTTTTACCTCTACAAATACGAGATTTTCGCCGTCTCGTGCGATCAAGTCAAGCTCACCTTTGGCTGTGCGGTAATTACGCGCCAATATCTTAAGCCCATTCTTCTCAAGAAAAGCCGCCGCCTGTGACTCGCCCCAGGCGCCAAATATTTGCCGTTGATTATTTTTTTCGATCTTCGCCATGAATTTATCCTGCCACGATTCTACCCCAACTTGCCATTTTGTTGTTTCATGTTAGAATCGAATTTTAATATGTCACAAATTGTCCTTTTTGGAGTCAATAAAGATGCCTTCTGCTGAGATCATCACAATCGGCACAGAATTACTCCTGGGAGAAATTCAGGATACCAATACCAGGTACCTCACGCGGCATTTACGGGATATCGGCGTTGATATCTATCGCACCACCACCGTGGGAGATAATGCGGATCGTATTGCCAGGATCATCCGCGAAGCATTTAGCCGGGCTGACATTGTCATTACCACAGGTGGACTTGGTCCAACAGTAGATGACCCAACCCGTGATGCTGTTGCTCTCGCGTTTAATGTTGCCTCAGAATTTCACCCCGAATTATGGGAAAGCATTGAGGCGCGTTTTCTAAAGCGCAATTTGGTTGCCTCTCCCAACAACCGCCGCCAGGCCTACATACCGCAAGGCGCAACTGTAATACCCAATCCAGTAGGCACTGCCCCCTCTTTCTATTTTGAATTTGAGAATAAAGTGCTCATCAGCCTACCGGGTGTTCCCAGAGAAATGGAAACACTCTCAGAAACCGTTGTTTTCCCGTATTTACGCTCAAAATACAAATTGCATGGTGTGATCCTGGCGCGCGTGCTTCACATTGCCGGGGTTGGCGAATCGATCGTGGACGAGGCTATCGGCGAACTTGAAAAACTCACGAACCCAACCGTTGGGCTCCTTGCTCACCCTGGAATTGTGGATGCCCGTATCACCGCAAAAGCTGATTCTGTGGAAGAAGCGGAGAAAATGATCGCTCCTTTGGAGGCTAAGATCCGTGCTCTGTTCCCCCAAGCAATTTTTGGCGTTGATGAAACATCCTTGCTACAGGCACTGAACAATACGGCCAGATCAAAAAACAGACAGATATTAATTCACTGTTCGGATCTGGTCGGTTTATGGCCAACAGAATTCACCTCATTAACAGATCCTGCAGTCAAATTAAGTGAATCCAGATCTTTGGATCTTTCGAAATTATCCAATGCTACACTTTTAACCTTAGTTGAGGTAAAGTATTATCAAAAAGATCAAGAATGCCATGTTGAGATCACTTTGAAAGAGCAAGACAAGCTTTTGCAAGATAGCGGCATCTATAATGGCCCCCCAGCACATGGCCCGATGTGGGCCATCAATCGTACCCTTGAGTTTACACGTCGTACCCTAAATCAATCAGAAAAAGAATAGAGGATTCAATTGACTAACGTAGATTTTCTTCTGGTAAATGCAAACGTCTTGAGTATGGATGAACAATTTCATCAATACAATCCCGGTGCAGTTGCAGTTAGCGGAAATTCGATTGTAGCTGTTGGTTCCCAATCTTCAATTGAAGCAGAGTATTCCTCCGCCCAGAAAATCGATTGTGGCGGGAAAGTGCTCATGCCGGGACTTATCAACGCCCACACGCACGTTCCCATGACCCTTTTACGCGGGCTGGCAGACGATCTGCGCCTGGATGTTTGGCTAATGGGCTATATGATGCCAGTCGAACGCGAATTTGTCTCACCAGACTTTGTTCGACTGGGTACCCAGCTTGCCTGCGCTGAGATGATCCGCTCTGGTGTCACAACCTTCAATGACATGTACTACTTTGAGGAAGATATCGCCAAAGCCACTGCCGAAGTGGGCATGCGTGCTATCTGTGCCCAATCAGTGCTTAAATTTCCCACCCCAGATGCCTCTTTCTTTGAAGAATCACTGGAAATGTCACGCGATTACATCAAACGCTGGAAAGGCCATGAGCTCATCATTCCAGGGATTGCCCCTCATGCTCCCTACACCTGTACTCCAGAGATCCTCAAAGCCTGTGCCGCTTTGGCCGTAGAATTTGACGTCCCGTTACACACGCACATCTCCGAAACCGCCTTTGAGGTGGAGAACATGCGTCGCGATCAGGGCATGCCTGTTGTACCTTATGTCAAGAAACAAGGGCTGTTCGATGCCAAAGTCATTGCAGCCCATTGCGTGCACATCGATGAAGGCGAGATCCATACCCTCAAGCATTACAACGCAGGCATTTCTCATAACCCCTCCTCCAATCTAAAACTGGCCTCTGGATTTGCTCCTGTAAAGAAAATGCTCGAAATCGGTGTCAATGTCGGCATCGGTACGGATGGGCCTGCCTCCAACAATGATCTGGATATGTTTGAAGAGATCCGCCTGACCTCATTTGTGCAAAAAGGCGCCACGGGTGACCCAACCGTATTGCCTGCCCGAGAGACATTGTTGATGGCTACCCGCATGGGCGCAAATGCCTTGCATATGGGGCACCTCACCGGTTCCCTTGAGCCAGGAAAACGTGCTGATCTGATTTTGGTCAACATCAACCCGCTGCACAATTCTCCCCACTTCCGCCACGATCCGCAGGGCACTTATGCTCAGATCGTTTATGCTTCCA
>CAZWKK010000096.1:0-3914 GCA_964634855.1 uncultured Anaerolinea sp. | reverse complement strand
CCCCACTTCCGCCACGATCCGCAGGGCACTTATGCTCAGATCGTTTATGCTTCCAAAGCCTCCGATGTGACCGATGTGATGGTCAATGGCAAGTGGCTGATGCGCGAAAAAGCTCTGCTCACTGTGGACGAAGAAGCCATTCTCAATGCCAGCCAGGCTTACGCTAAAAAGATAGATACTTTCCTCTCTACACGCGAGACCTCATTGCTTTCCAAATTGCTCGCCATTGGGGGTGCATCTGAAGAAGAGAGCTTTGAGATCCAGGCCAAGGTACGTGTAAAAGATCTACAGCCCATTATCCATAAACTGAACACTTCAGAGATCGATATTCTTAAGAAGCGTCATTATAAAGAATATGATGTTTATTTCTTCTTCTCTGATGTAGACCAGGGCATCATACGTTATCGTGAAGATGACTTTATTGGCGCCGACGGCAAAGTAGAAAATGTTCGCGGTCGTCTCACCCTCATTGGACCGACCAACGAAGGTCAATTTGAGCAGGAAGTACTCCTCTCACGCAGCCGTTATCTGGCTCCTGCAACGCAAAGTCTGCGCTTCTACCGTGAATACTTTAAGCCTCATCTGGAAAAAGAGATTGAAAAAGACCGTTTGCGCTTCCTCGTTCGCTTTGAAGACACCGAGTTCTTCATCAACTTGGACGAGATCCACAATCCTGAACTTGGCTGTTTCCTTGAAGTGAAGAGCCGCACCTGGAGCCGTCAGGATGCTGAGATCAAATCTCAATTGGTTACCAAACTCATTCATTTCCTGGGCGCTGACATTGATGAAGCAACTTCTGAAGACTATATCGAGATGGTTCACTAGTGACTTCTGAAAATCGACGATCCGCATTAAATGTTCTCTTCATCGCCTCTGAGGCCGACCCTCTGATCAAGATCGGCGGGCTGGGCGATGTTTCCGGTTCGCTTCCGCTTGCGCTCAAAAAGCTGACATTGGCGGCAGATTCGTCTGTCGACCTGGATATTCGTCTGGCCTTACCCTATTATGGGCAATTGAAGAACACTTCCCTTGCTCCAAGCAAAATTGGTGCTTTTACGCTTTCAACACAAGAATTGCCCTTGGCAGTAAGCGTTTATGCAACGGAACTGAATGGCATTCCTCTCTACCTGCTGGATAGTTCATTGATCAGCCCCGAAGCACCCGTTTATGGAGCTGATTTCAAAGCAGATGCAAGCAAGTTCATCTTTTTTTCATTGGCCTGCCTGCAATTACCCAAATTGCTCAACTGGCATTTGGATATTTTGCATGCCAATGATTGGCATACTGCTGTTGCGGTCCATGAATTACCCATTCTCGCCCGCACTGAACTATCTTTGCAAAAGACCCATAGCATTCTCGCCATCCACAATCTTCCCTTCATGGGAACCGGCAGTGAAGAGGGTCTGGAATATTTTCAGGTTCCTTTTGCCAGGAACCCACGCATGCCCAAATGGGCTCGGTCTCTCCCCTTACCTATGGGCATCAATGCCGCCGACCGCATCATTGCGGTCTCGCCTGGTTACGCTCAAGAGATCATGACCCCGGAATACGGCTGTGACTTGCAAGATTTCATTATCACCAAAAAAGCCCGATTATCTGGCATTGTCAATGGCATTGATCCAGATATCTGGAATCCCCAAACGGATGATAAGATCCGGCAGAATTTTTCCAGTTCCAGCCTTGAAGTTCGAGGCCAAAATAAAGAGGCATTGCAACGTGAATTAGGTTTGCCAGTCTTGCCAGATACCCCTTTGATGGCCTTCATTGGCCGTCTGGACAGACAAAAAGGCATTGATCTGGCTTTGGAAGCCTTAAAGAAGTTCAACAAAACTCCCTGGCAGATCGTGTTCCTGGGTACAGGCAACTCTCAGATCGAAGCCGACCTCAAAACTCTTCAAGAAAAGTATCCAGATCAGGTTCGCTTGGCTTTACGATTTGACGCCGCCCTCTCTCACCGCATCTATGCCGGTGCAGACATCCTGCTGATGCCTTCTCGCTATGAGCCCTGTGGTTTGGCACAGATGATCGCAATGCGCTATGGGTGCATACCCGTTGCTAGAGCGACCGGTGGTCTTTTAGACACAATATCACATGAAAAAACCGGCTTCCTATTTGATGGAAACGACTCTGCCGCTATGGCAGGAGGTCTTAAGACAGCTTTTAAAGCCTTTGCTAAAAAAGAACAATGGCACAAAATGCAAGTCAACGCCATGAATACTGATTTTTCCTGGCAAAACTCAGCCAGAGAATACCTGAACGTGTATCAGGAATTGTCAAAGTAAATTCGTTTTTGTTGGAGGTACTTATGTTTACCAAAAGAGCATCAGGCGTTCTGATGCACCCTACCAGTTTTCCCGGCCCAGATGGCATTGGTGATCTTGGCCCGGAAGCGTATCGTTGGATCGATTTTCTCGCTCAGGCAAATTGCGCTCTGTGGCAAGTTCTTCCCTTGGGGCCGACCGGGTATGGCGACTCTCCTTACCAATCATTTTCTGCTTTTGCCGGAAACCCCTATTTGATCAGTTCGGCTATGTTGCTGGATAGTGATCTGCTTAGCCGCACTGACCTTGCGGATCGTCCGTCATTTCCTGCTGTAAAAGTCGATTTCGGCCCGGTCATCGAGTGGAAGTTAAAACTCCTGGATCGCGCTTTTACGAATTTCAAAGATCACGCTTCTGTTGCCATCAAAAAAGCATATAAAAAGTTTTGCGAAGAAAATGCTGAGTGGCTGGACGATTTCGCCTTGTTTATGGCAATTAAAGAATCTCAGGGAGGTATCTCCTGGGACAATTGGCCCGTAGAACTTCGCAGCCGCAAACCAGAAGCTTTAGCTGAATTTACGAAGGCCAATTTAGACGCAATAGAAAAACACAAGGTTCGCCAATTCTTCTTCTTTGACCAATGGGCCAAGGTATTGGAATATGCGCATTCGAAGAACATCCAGATCATTGGCGATGTTCCCATTTTTATCGCTTACGATTCTGCAGATGCCTGGTCACACCCTGAATTGTTTTTCTTGGATGAGAGCGGCAAGCCCACAGTAGTGGCCGGTGTTCCGCCTGATTATTTCTCCCCCACTGGGCAATTATGGGGCAATCCACTATATCGATGGGAAGCCCACAAAAAAGAAGGTTATGCCTGGTGGATCAAGCGCTTCAAGGCAGTTCTCAAAATGGTCGATATTGTGCGCTTGGACCACTTCCGCGGATTTGCTGGCTACTGGGAAGTCCCGGCAGGAAATCCAACTGCTGAGGTTGGCCGTTGGGTCAAAGGCCCTGGAAAACCCTTTTTCAAAGCTTTGATGGACGAGTTCAAAGAGCTCCCAATTATTGCAGAAGACCTGGGAGAGATCACCCCCGATGTGGTGGACATGCGCGATTCGTTCAACTTCCCTGGCATGAAGATCTTCCAATTTGCCTTCTCTGCCACCCCAACAGACCCATTTCTGCCTCATAATTATCCGCAGAATTGCGTTGCTTACACCGGCACCCACGATAATGACACTGTTGTTGGCTGGTATCGATCCGCTCCAGAAAATGAGAAGGATTTCTGCCGCCGTTATATGGCTCGTTCAGGCGACGATATTGCCTGGGATATGATCCGTGCCGTCTGGAGTTCAGTGGCAATGTTCAGCATTTGTCCCACCCAGGATCTGCTTAACCTGGATACTGAAGGCCGAATGAATTATCCTGGTAGACCTTCCGGTAATTGGTCCTGGCGAGTTCTGCCAGAGCAACTCCAACCCTGGGTGGCGGACCGTTTGAAAGAACTCAACCACCTATATAGCAGAGATTGAAAAAAAACGACCTCCCAGTAATCGGGAGGTCGAAATTTATTCAAGTATCTGTTTTGTACTTTGTGACCGAGTGGCTACAACGATGCCCGCCAAGATCATACACCCCCCGACCAATTCC
>CAZWKK010000095.1:5802-7199 GCA_964634855.1 uncultured Anaerolinea sp. | reverse complement strand
CTTGATCTGATCTGGACTCAGATCACAACAACTATCTGTGAAGATCTCCATTCTTTTTCCTCGTCTTACTATAAAAATGATATTTTGTTACGGGATGAAAATGAAAAAAATTAAAACCATTTTCGGTACTTGAAAAAGATCAGCATGCCGATGGCAACAGCAAAAAAGACCAGGTTTACGAGGAGAAAACCTGACGCTGAGTCGATCCAGGGCATAAAACGGAAATTCATGCCAAAAACGCCAGAGACAAAAGAAAGCGGCAGGAAGATGGTTGAAACGATGGTAAGTGCTTTCATAACTTCGTTAAGCCGCAATGATGTTGAATTTAAGTAAATATCCAAAGCACCAGAGACGATATCGCGTATGGTGTCAGATATATCCAGAACCCAAATGACATGATCATAAATGTCGCGGAAATAGAGACGCATTTGTGCCTCTATTTGTGGATATTCATCACGGGCTAGTTTATTGACCACCTCGCGTAATGGGGTGATCACTCTACGCAACGACATGATGCTGTGTTTAAGGCGTAAGAGTTGAGCCAATGTCTCCGGGTTCGGTTTTTCTAAAACACTATCTTCCAACCACTCAATTTCCATTTCCATTTTGTCAATAACAGGTAAATATTCATCCACGATACTGTCTACCAAAGCATGGCAGATAAAATCTGGTCCATGCGTGTAGACCCTTGTATCTCGTTGAAATTTGTTGATCACTTTCTCAACCGGAGGTAAATTTGCAGCTGAAAAACACGATACAACAAAATTCTTACCCAGGAATATATCCACTTCCTGCGTTTCTAAATCGTGTAATTCTCTTTCTGGTTTAAGAGCATTGATGATGATGAAAAGATAATTTTTATAATCATCCACCTTGGCAATCTGATAATCGTTGCTTAAGCAGTCTTCAATGGCCAGGGGGTGAAAGTGAAATTTCTGGTCAAGTACCTCATTGATCTCCTGATCTGTAGTCGATTCAAGGCTGACCCAAAGTAATTTGTCTGGGTCCGGAGTGGAGAGATCAATTTGCGAGAGGGTGATCTCTGAGAAATTATGTTTTGAAAGCGAAAATTGAAGACAACGAATCATTCGACCATTTTATACCAAATTCAGGGATTATTGAGCTTTCTTGTAAAAAACAACTTTTCCGGTAGAATTGATGTCGAAAAGCGAGGACAGTTGAAATGGATTTTGATAATTTGGCTAAAAAACTGGAAAGCAGTTTTATCCCCGAAAATGCCAGAGGGGTAGAGGCAGTTGTTCAATTATTAATTGGCGGAGATGAGACAGAGACCTGGCTGATGGAAATTCACAACCTGAGCTGTGCTGTACACCGGGGAAAAGCAGATAACCCGCGTGTGACGGTTCATGTAACAGCAAATGATCTGAAGGATCTGC